>JBPCLS010000104.1:0-15247 GCA_051003055.1 Casimicrobiaceae bacterium | reverse complement strand
CGTTCACGCCCACCCGCACCGGGGAATTCGACCTCCTCTGCAACGAATTGTGTGGCATCGGGCACTACGCCATGCGTGGCAAAGTGATAGTGGACGAAGAGCGCGCGTTTCACGCGTGGTTAAGTGGCCATCCGACGTTCGCGCAAACCGCAGCGCAAGGAGCCGGCGATACTGCCGCAGGCAAACAACTCTATGCAGTGTGTGCTGCGTGTCATGGCTTGCAAGCGGAGGGCAATCCTCTGCTGCATGCGCCGAAATTGAGTGGGCAGGGAGACTGGTACCTGCAACGGCAATTGAAATACTTCAAGCAAGGTGTCCGGGGCACACACGACAAGGATGTGTTTGGAAAAATGATGGCGCCGATGGCGGCGACGCTGGGTGATGACACCGCCATCGACAATGTCAGCGCTTATATCAAGACGCTGCCGGATAATCCTGCCCCGGCCACGGTGAAGGGCAATGCGAACGGCGGTCAAAGGCATTATGTAACGACCTGTGGAGCCTGTCACGGTCCTAATGGGCGGGGCGTACAGGCGATGAATGCGCCCGGGCTGAACGGTATGAGCGATTGGTATTTGGTCACTCAATTGAAAAATTTCAAACAGGGTGTTCGCGGCACCCATCCACAAGACATGTACGGACCCCAGATGGCATTGATGGCCGCAATTCTGGCCGACGACCCGGCAATCAATGACCTCGTGGCCTACATCAATACCTTGCAATGACCGGCCTGCTCGAGCGCCATGCTGTTCATACGATCATTGCCATAAGGATGAGACTCAAGCGAATAGAGCATCACTGAAGAAGTAGCGAAGAGGAGATCTTGATGGAATACGTTGCGCATGACGAAAACGCTTTTGTCGCCCCTGCAGAAGTCGAGGAGGCAGAACTCTATCATCCGAAAACTTTCGTGGGGAAGTACATCTGGAGCCAAGATGCCAAAGTCATCGCCATCCAGTACGCGATCACCGCGATCGGGATAGGGTTGGTGGCGTTGGTGTTGTCGTGGTTGATGCGGCTGCAACTGGCTTTCCCGAACAGCTTCTCCTTTATCGACCCAAGCAACTACCTGCAGTTTGTCACCCTGCACGGCATGACCGTGGTCATCTACCTGCTCACCGCGTTGTTCCTGGGGGGGTTTGGCAACTATCTGATCCCGCTGATGGTCGGCGCCCGCGATATGGTTTTCCCCTATGTCAACATGGTGAGTTACTGGGTCTATCTATTCGCCGTGCTGTTACTGATCGCCAGTTTCTTCGTGCCGGGCGGGCCCACGGGCGCCGGCTGGACCCTGTACCCGCCCCAGGCAATCCTCCAGGGCACGCCGGGGGCGACCTGGGGCATTATTTTGATGCTCGTTTCCCTGGCTTTCTTCATCATTGGATTCACAATGGGCGGTTTGAACTATGTGGTGACGGTGTTGCAGGGGCGCACGCGAGGGATGACGATGATGCGACTGCCCTTGACGATATGGGGCATTTTTATGGCCACCATCCTGGCGCTGTTGGCCTTTCCCGCCTTGTTCGTCAGCGCCATCATGATGACGTTGGACCTGACACTGGGCACGAGTTTCTTTATGCCCGCCATCGTCTCGATGGGACAACAGCGTGACTACGCGGGAGGCAATCCGTTGTTGTTTCAACACCTGTTCTGGTTTTTCGGTCATCCCGAGGTCTACATCGTCGCCCTGCCGGCCTTCGGCATCGTCTCCGACCTGCTCAGTGTCCATGCGAGAAAAAACATCTTCGGTTATCGGATGATGGTCTGGGCGATTCTGGCCATCGGCGGGCTCAGTTTCCTGGTGTGGGCGCACCACATGTACGTCAGCGGAATGAACCCGTACTTCGGCTTCTTTTTCGCCACCACCACCCTCATCATCGCCATTCCCACGGCCATCAAGGTCTACAACTGGGTCCTGACGCTGTGGCACGGTAACATCCACCTCACCGTCCCCATGCTGTTTGCCATCGGGTTCATCTTCGCGTTCATACACGGCGGGTTAACAGGCCTGTTCCTCGGTAACGTGACCGTGAGCGTACCGCTTTCGGACACCATGTTCGTGGTCGCCCACTTCCATATGGTGATGGCCGTGGCGCCTATCATGGTTGTGTTCGGGGCGATCTACCACTGGTACCCCAAGATCACCGGGCGCATGCTGAACGATACCTTGGGAAAATTTCACTTCTGGGCCACCTTTCTCGGGACCTACGCCATCTACCTTCCGATGCATTACCTGGGCTTTTTG
Organism: Casimicrobiaceae bacterium; assembly: GCA_051003055.1. Lineage (GTDB taxonomy): Bacteria > Pseudomonadota > Gammaproteobacteria > Burkholderiales > Casimicrobiaceae > VBCG01. The sequence continues at coordinate 13,002 of JBPCLS010000104.1, read as the reverse complement.
GGCGTGCCGCGCCGCTATTATTCAATCGAAGGCACGGACTTTATCCCCGAGTCGGCACAGTCCTTGAACGTTGGTATCACCCTCGCCGCGTTGATCGTGGGCGCCTTCCAACTGGTGTTTTTGTACAACCTGATCTGGAGCTATTTCAAGGGCAAACCATCGGGTGGCAACCCCTGGAACGCCACCACGTTGGAGTGGCAAACCCCCGACACCCCGCCGAAGCACGGCAACTTTGGCGCCACGCTGCCGTTGGTCTATCGCTGGGCGTACGATTACAGCGTGCCGGGCGCCGACCGGGACTTCATTCCGCAAAACGTCCCACCGCGAGCGGTCACGCCTAATAGCAATCAGGCGTAGGCGGCCAGGAATCCAACGACGTGAGCATGTTCCAGCAACTGATGGCCAAGCCCTGGGTGACGGCCGAGGGAACATTCGAACCTCTTCGCGATAGAGGCACATCTTCTCGGCTTGCGAAGAAACTCGCTCTGCGGGTATTTCTTGCAGTGGTCGCGGTCCTGTTCATGCTCTTGGTTATCGCATATGGCGGCCGGATGACGTATGAGGACTGGCGTCCCGCGCCTCAACTAAGGCTGTTGTGGGCGAATACGTTTGCGCTGATATTGAGTAGTGTCGCCTTGCAATGGGCGCAGTATTCAGTACGTCGTGGGCAAATGGACGCCATGCGAGTCGGCCTGCTTGCTGCCGGCGCTTTCACCTTTGTTTTTCTGTTCGGGCAGGTCTTGGCCTGGCGGCAACTGGGCACGATGGTTTATTTTGAAGTAACGAACCCTGCAATCGCGTTTTTTTATTTGATCACGGGGTTGCATGGGCTGCATCTGTTGGGCGGTTTGGTGGCTTGGGGCAGGACCATGGCCAAGGTGTGGGGCGATTTTGACGTGGCGAAGATAACGCAGAGTGTGGAGCTGTGTACCGTTTACTGGCACTTCCTGCTTCTGATTTGGTTGGTCCTTTTTGGTCTGCTCTTTACAGGGAATAATTTGGACATTTTGCTGAAGCTCTGTGGGATTAGGTAAACAAGGCCCAACGCACATGACACAAGCTATTCCGACAGATACCGTAGAACCCGTCCCGCTGCCTGAAGGCTTGCAAGGTATCGTCGCCGACTGGTCCTCGGATCAGCGGGCGTTTAAGAAGGTCCCATGGGGCAAGGCCATGATGTGGATCTTCCTCGTCAGCGATACCTTCATCTTCGGCGCTTTTTTGGTCTCGTACATGGACGTGCGCATGTCCACGACGGACCCTTGGCCCAACCCCAGCGAGGTTTTCGCATTGACGCTCTGGGGCAATAAAATCCCTCTCATCCTGATCGCCATCATGACCTTCATCCTGATCAGCAGTAGCGGGACGATGGCCATGGCGGTCAACTTCGGCTATCGAAAGGATCGTGTCAAAACCTTTGTCTTGTTGCTGATCACCGCGGCATTGGGCGCCTCATTCGTCGGGATGCAGGCCTTTGAATGGACCAAGCTGATCACGGAAGAGGGGGTACGTCCCTGGGGCAACCCCATGGGCGCGGCCCAGTTTGGCGCGTCCTTTTTCATGATCACGGGCTTCCATGGCACTCACGTGTCGATCGGCGTGATATTCCTGGTCATCGTGGCGATAAAGGTTATGCGGGGAGATTTGGATCGCCAGACGCCGGGTTTCCTGACCGGCAGGAAGGGGAACTACGAGATCGTCGAAATCATGGGTTTGTATTGGCACTTCGTCGATCTGGTGTGGGTATTCATCTTCGCACTTTTCTATCTTTGGTAGGGAAATCGTGGCACACGCAGAGGGGCAACAACATCCGATTGGCATTTATCTCAAGATCTGGGGATTGCTGTTTATTCTCAGCGCCGCGTCTTATCTTGTTGACTACTTCCACTTTCAGGGTTACCTCAGGTGGTTTCTGATCATCGTGTTCATGTTGTTGAAGGCCGGGCTGATCGTTGCCGTCTTCATGCACATGCTCTGGGAGCGGCTGGCCTTGATGTATGCGATTTTGGTCCCGCCGCTGTTGTTGATGGTACTTATGGGCATCGGGGCGCTTGAAGCGGACTACACTTTTTTTACGCGGGGCGTCTTTTTCCTGGAGCAATTGTTCTAGCGTAACCAGATCGAAGCGCGGCGAACGCATCTATTGTCGGAACTCCGTTCCCAACTACAAGAACTGCCAATGACCAAAAAACGCTACGCGATGAACATTTCGATCATTCTTGGGATCAGTGTAGTGTTGCTGCTGTTTATTTTCGTTCTTGTGGCCCATCATCGCGGCATCTCCGACCGGGTCCGTGAGAATCGCAGCGCGCTGCTGGCCACCGGTTCGAGCGTGGCCGAGCGGATCAAACCCGTTGGCCAGATCAGCGTCCCTTCGGCGGAAGCTCAGCGGGAGCCTGTAAAAAACGTGGTGGCCGCGCCGCCGCCCAGCCGCGACGGGCAGCAGATCTACCAAACGAGTTGCATCGTCTGCCACGGTGCCGGTATTGCCGGCGCGCCGAAGCTGGATGACAAGGGCCAGTGGGCTGCGCGCATCGCCAAGGGCGTCGACACTCTCTACGCCAGCGCCGTTAATGGGGTTCAGGGGAGCACGGGAGCGATGCCGGCCAAAGGCGGGAACCCGGCGCTGAGCAATGCCGAGGTCAGGGCCGCCGTCGACTACATGGTAGTGCAGTCGAAATAAGCGCCAGAACCCGCAAAACTCCCGCAGTTTCGCTCATTGCGGGAGTGGCGTGAGCCTGGAAGCAGGGGCACCACGAGTGCAGCGATGTGGGGATGCGACCGGGGCGAATCGACACACGAGGCCGACACGCGACGAGTCGCGCGGCGAGGCCGTACAAAGAGGTCGAGGTGGATACTTTGTCTCGCGATGCACGCTGGCGGTCGTAGTGGTCACCGATCCTGCCGTTTGCCGGTTCTCATTTGCGGACCTCGAAGGCGACGGGTAAAACAAGACCGCCACGGAATTCCAGGTTGATGACAACCGGGTCGCCGGCGCGCAATGTCCGTTTCGGGTTCATCAGCATCAGATGATAGCCTCCCGGAGCAAAGATCAAACTCGCGTTGGGTGTAAGCTCGATCTGCGACGCGTGCACCATACCCGCCATGCCGCCCTTAACGACAGTGCGGTGAAACATCACGGTCTCGAACCCGGAACTGCTTGCGGCCACGAGTACTTGTGGCCGTGATGTGTTGTTTCGCAACTCCATGTATCCCGCCATCATGGTCATGCCGGGCGGCGCTTCCCGGACCCAGGCATCGCGTACGGAAACGCCCGCCTCTTCACTCGCGGCGGAGACGAGGGGCAGCGCCAATATCAGGCAGACGAAAACCGGATGTCGCCATCTCATGTCGCATTGCCTGCTTGAAGCTCCCGCACCACTTTGAAACGCTTGCTGATTGCCTCTGCATCATGGGGCGGCGTGAACACCGCATGATATCGCGCTCGCGGATCCAACAGAAATACCGCCGTGGTGTGATAGACGGGATAGTTTTCCATACCCGGTGCGATCGCAACCTGATACGCGGCGCTTAGTTGACCAGCCAGGTTACCGATCTGCGCGTTGTCTCCCGTCACGCCGAGAAAGGTCGTATCAAAATAGTCCACGTATTGCCTAAGCTTGCTAGCGGTATCGCGATTTGGATCGACTGAAATAAAGACGAATTGGATATCTTCGGCGCCGACCGTATTCTTGGTGATGTTGTCACGCGCGCGGGCCAGTACCGCCAGGGTCGTCGGACATATGTCCGGGCAATGGGTGAAGCCGAAAAAGAGAAATGACCATTTACCCTTCAAGCTTGCAAGATCAAAGACCCGATTCTTATGATCGGTGAGCGCAAACGCCGTCAGGCGCTTCGGATCAGGAAACAATGTGATCACCTGATCCGGCAGCAACATGGCCCGCGAATCGTGTTCCCGATAGACTTCAGCGAGCCACGCTCCGGCAAGCATCGCGGCCAGCGCGACGGTTGTTATCATCATGCTGAATTTGAGCGATATTTTGTTCATGGCTGCTCGATTAGGAAATCCTGATTCCGCCGCGGACTACTCGTTGCGGGCGAAGTAACCGGTAGAACCCGAACAATACCAACAGTTTCCTTCAGTGCCGGATCCGAGAGTGCCGGCGGAACAGTAGGCGGTGATAGAGAGATTTAGCTATGGCGAATCATCCCGGACTTTTGCTGCAAAGCGATAAGCCAGTGCGGGGTGGATGATCCCGTTCCTGCCAGCTCCACTTGCGGGTGAGATTTCAGCACCTGCTCCAATACCGCTTCCTGGTGGGGGCTGAGATCCACAAAAAAGACATGTTTGCCGTCGTTTAAGGCTTGTTCGAAACGGGCAAAGTTGTGGTTGGGTTTCTGGATTCCAAGCAATCCACCCTCCCACGTGCAAAAGCCGAGCAGCACGACAGCGAGGAAAATAAAAGGTATCCAGCCGGCAGCGGATTCCGTCCAGCCAGCAAAATAAGCGACGGCAAGAACCAGCACGAAAGCGCAAAGCCCGACCACGGCGCCTCTCGTCGTTGAGTAGACAATATCATTCTTCATAAATGACTGGACTTCGTGGAGATGATGATGCTGCGCCAGCTCCGCGTCTTTTCGGCTGAGTACGTGGATCTGCGCCGTGGAAACGCCGGCGGCCTCCAGTTGCTCTTCAAAGACTTCCAGGTCGTCCAGGCTGTTGCTGATAAAATAATGCCTTAGCATTTTCATAATTGTACTCTCCCGGTTTATTACTCTGGCCACTTACTTATCCAGCCGTCAGAGCTTGAACACCAACCGGACATGTCTACTTTGCCTTGACATTTTCGAGGGCGGGTACGGCAACGGCCGGCTTGCGGCAAACCGTGCGGAGCAAGCACCGCGCGACCGTTTACCGGATCTTCGCGCCGTCCTCGAGCAGCAACGTCAGCATGTCGTTAAGCACGACCTGGGGTGCGAGGAAGGCCGTGGAATAGATTTCGCGCACCTGACCCCTTCGGTCAAGCAGGAACACTTTCAACATATGCGCGAGCGTGCGCGTGGGCTGCCCTTGCGCATCGTTTTCAATGGCGATCTCCTGGCCAAAGGCGTCGAGCAGCGGGGCGAGGCTCGAAAGCGAGTTCGTGGTCAAGAACGACCACTCGACCGGCGCGGTTCCCGCAAGCGCGGCGCTGAAAGCTTTCATGACATGCGGCAGATCATGCAGCGGATCGAAACTGAGGCTGACGAAGCGGACCCGGTCGCGTAGTGCGGGCCGCTCGAGCAAGCGCGTCCGGACCTCGGCAAAGGTCGTGTGCGCGAGCGGACAACCGGCCGGGTCCCGACAGTAGGTATAGATGAACGACAACAGCGTGATCTTGCCGGTCGTGAATCGCGACAGCGGGCGCGTGCGGCCCTCGCCGTCCAAGACGAGTCCGAACGGCGCGCGCTGGATCACCGGCAACGTGTAGGTTCCCGGCGGTGGCGGCACGAAGCCGAACTGGGGCGAGCCCGGGAGCGGATCCGCAGCCGCACCCGCAAGCGTCGCGATGAGCGCGGCGGCGGCCAATAAGCCCAACCGACCTACACGCAGCAGTCTGGCGCTACGGCGGTGCCGCCGTTCCTGCGAACCCCATCGTGGGACGAATCCAATCAAGGCGCGGAACGAGCTCGGCGCTTATCGCGGTTGCAGCGCCATGCTGGCCATCGCTGGCGCGACCCGTAGCGCGGTTTTGGTCGCCCCCGCCGAGAATTTCATGTGATGCGCCCGGCCGAGCTTTTCTTTGTAAAAATCAACCTCGAATGCGGGCACGAGCTCTTTGCCGTCCCAATTGAAGGCGCGCAAGAACTGCTGATCATCCGCGCCACCCTTGTCCCAGTTGGCCAGCAGCGAGGAGGTCACATAGACGCGCTTGCCATCCCAGCTTTGCGAAATCATGTTGACCTGCGACCCGGTCTTCTTCTCAAAGACCTGTTTCGGCTGCTCGGGATTGGTGAGATCGAAATAGCGCGTGGTCCCGTCCATGAACGTGTTGACCCAGAGACCCTTGCCGTCGCGCGTGATGCTGATATCGACGGGCAACGGGATCTTCGCAGGGTCACCGATGGTGCCGACGTCCTTGGCGATCCATTCGCCTTTGGCATCCTGGCGAATGAGCCAAAGCTTGGAAGTGAGTGCGGTCGCGACGATAGCCCAGTCATCGCCTTCGTTGAGCGACCAGCGGATTTCCAGCGGCGCGCCGGGAACGTTCAAGACTTTCTTCGGTTGCATCGCTTTCAAATCCCATACGACCATCGTATTGCCGAAGCGCTTCATCGCATCGGCATCCTTGACGAGCGAGCCCAAGTCGCGCATGTAATTGGCTTTGCCGGTAAAGCTCGACGTCAGCAGCACGTTCTTCTGCGGGTTGATCGCCATGTCGTAACCGTAGCCGTCGCCGCCCTCTGTCGTCGGCATCGCGTACTTGGCGACCAATCCGCCCTTGTTGTTGTAGACGGCCATACCGGTGACGCCGCTGCCGTCTTTGGCGTTCGACAACGCCTGGATCAGCATGCGTCCGGGAAGCGCGTAAAACGTATGCGGACCGGCGTAGCCCGTTTTCTGCGGCAGGTCGGAGATGGTGCGCACAAGCTTTGGCTTTGCCGGGTTGGTTCCGACGTCGAAGACGTAAATCTTGCTGTCGTCGAGGCCGCCGGCCCACAGATACCGGCGATCGTCGGTGAATCCCATGTGATGAGCTTCCCCGCGCGAACCAACCGACAGCGAGTGCACGACCTTGCCATAGGTCTTCGACCCCGGCTTGGCATCGATGGTGACGAGCTTGTCGGAGCCGTCGCCCATGCCCTTGACGCCGAGCGTCCAGGCATGGACAAATTCTTCCTGACCTTTGATCAGATTGGCCATGTAGGGGGAGTTGCAGGTTTCGTCGGCGAGCGCCGAGCTCAACGGCGCCGCGAGAAGCGCGACAGCGACAAGAATATTTGCAACGGTACGCGGTCCTACGCAAAGGCGGAGTTTCATGGGGTCCCTTTCCGACGGCTTGTCGCGCCGCGCGACGTTTCGTCCCGGCTAGCTTGCTACAAAGGCCGGTTCGCCGTCAAACTTTATGATTTTTTAAAGCGTCCGCGAATCCGTCGCACCGCGTCTGCGCATCCAACGCAAAGATGCAGTGCGCCGCACGATCGCCGCCTCCGCACCCATCAGGCGTTAAAGGCGGGTCATGCAAAGGGCCGGCCGCTTTTGACGTGCGATAATGCCGCAAAGCAACAAGACTGACCCGGAGTCAGTTGCTACTTCGGCCTGGCCGCGGCTTATCTGGCGCCTACTCGAAGGAGGCGAGGCGGCTCCCGACTCGAGCCTCCGACTCTTCCACTCGAGCATCGGCATGGATTTCGAACTGGCACGCTTCAACATGGTCGAGCAGCAGATCCGCACCTGGGAGGTGCTCGACCAGGACGTGCTCGATCTCCTGTTCGTCGTCAAGCGTGAAGCGTTCGTGCCGCCGCAGTGGCAGTCGCTTGCGTTTGCCGATCTCGAGCTGCCGCTCCCTAACGGAGAAAAGATGTGGGCGCCCAAAGTCGAAGCGCGCGTATTGCAGGCGTTGCAATTGCACGGCGGTGAAAAGGTGCTCGAGGTGGGAACCGGTAGCGGCTACTTCTCAGCGCTGCTTGCGAGCCGCGCGGCTGCCGTGACCTCGGTGGAAATCGATCGCGCACTTTCGCTCGAAGCCGCGCAAAGACTCGCGCGCGCGCGATTCGCGAATGTGCGTTGCGAGGTAGGCGACGCGGCACGCGGTTGGGGCGAGGACATCTACGATGCGATCGTCCTGACCGGCTCCACGCCGCTGTTGCCTGACACGCTGTTCGCTCAACTGCGAACTAAGGGACAGGTCTTTGCGGTTGTCGGTGACCTGCCCGTGATGACCGCACGCCTAGTCCAGTGGACAGCGCCGGATTCCCGCGTGTCGACGGATCTGTTCGAGACAGTCGTCGCGCCGCTCAAGAACGCGGCCACTCCCGCCCGGTTCCAGTTTTGATTTTTTGCAAACAGGATTTCTCGCAATCGCGCCGTGCCGAGAGCGGCGCCGTGGGCGAAGATCCGATGCCATATCCTATGGTTTTGACTCCATGACGCAATCGCGCCCTTCTCCCGTCCGGTTCGCCTTGCCGCTGGCACTCGCCGCGGTGCTCGTCGCGGGAGGCGCCTCCGGCGAAGATCTGCTGCAGATTTATCGGGAGGCGCAATCGTCCGATCCGCAGCTCGCCGCGGCACGTGCCAATTGGGGCGCGACGCAGGAGCGCGTTCCGCAGGCGCGCGCCGGACTGCTTCCGAATGTTGCGCTCGGGAGTTCGGCCAACATTAATAGTTTCGATTCGACCTTGCGCACCGACCCGAAGGTCCGAAGCAACAATGAGTTCGGCCAGCTCGGTCTCACTATATCGGCGTCGCAGCCGCTCTATCGGGCGCAGTCGGTCGTTGCCCTTGCGCAGGCGCAGGAGCAGGTCGTGCAGTCCGACTACAACCTGGCGATCGCGCAACAGGACTTGATTCTGCGCACCGCCGTCGCGTATTTCGACGTGTTGCTCGCCGAATTCACCGTCGAGTTGGTCGAGCAGCAGAAGCTCGCGGTGGAGGAACAGCTCGCGCAGGCAAAGCGCAATTTCGAAGTCGGCACGGCGACTATCACCGATACCAACGAAGCCCAGGCGCAGTACGACCGGATCGTCGCGAACGAAATCCAGGCGCGGAATGACCTGGACCGCAGACGTACGGCGCTGCGCGCCATCATCGGTCGCTTCCCCAAGGATTTGAATCGCGTGCGGCGACCGTTCGAGCCGCAACTGCCGAAGCCCAATTCGCTCGAGCACTGGCTGGAGCGGGCGCTGGCGGACAACCTAGTGGTGCGCGTCACGCAGGCAAGCTACGACATCGCAGCGCTCGAGGTCGACCGAGCGCGCGCGGCGCACTATCCGACGGTGGACCTGATCGCGAGCTATGGCTTGAGCGGTAGCACCGGCGGGGGCTCCACCAACGCCAACAGCGATCAGCGCTCGGGGTTATTTGGCTTGCAATTGAATGTGCCCCTCTATCAGGGCGGCATCGTGACTTCGCGTGTCCGCGAAGCGGTCGCGTTGCAGGAGCGGGCGCGGCAGGATGTCGAATTCGCGCGGCGCAATGCGGTCACCGGCGCGCAGGACGGGTTTTCCGGGATCAACAGCGCTGCGGCCTCGGTGAAAGCGTTCGAACAGGCGCTGGTATCCGCCGATACGGCGCTTCAGTCGAATCGGCTGGGACAGGAAGTGGGCATCCGGACCAACCTCGACGTGCTGAACGTGCAGCAGAATGTTTTTTCCGTCCGGCGCGACTTGGCCAACGCTTACTTCCAGTATCTGCTTGCGATTTTGCGTCTGAAGGCCGCTGTCGGAACGTTGACCGAAGTCGACTTGATCGAGATCAATCGGTATCTCACCGTCTGATGTACTTCGCGCGAGCCAGCTAAAGTCTGGGCGCGAGCCATTGCCACGTGCGGTCGGCAGCACCCTGATGCGCCGCATGAAACGCAAGCGCGGCCTCGCGCATCACCTGTCTTCGTTCGGCGTCGGCCAGCAACGCCGCCACTTCCCTCACTAACGAGTCCGCATCCAGAACGCGCAGTGCCGCGCCTGCTTCGATAGCGAGGGTTGTAGAGTCGGCGAAGTTGAACGTGTGCGGACCGACAAGCGTCGGCAGGCCCACCGCGAGCGGCTCGATCAGATTCTGCCCGCCCGTCGGCACCAGGCTTCCGCCGACGAACGCGACATCGGCCGCGGCGTAATACGTGAAAAGTTCGGACAGCGTATCGCCCAGCATGAACACCGGATCGGACGGGATGGGCAAATCGTCACTGCGACGGACGAAACGCAGCCCCCGCGCGCGCAACAGCTCCGCGACAGCCGCAAAACGCTGCGGATGGCGCGGCACGATAACCGTTACCACCGTGGCGGGCAACGGATGGCGCTCCAGCGCATCGAGCACCAACGCCTCCTCGCCATCGCGGGTCGATGCTGCGACCCACACCGGACGGTCAATGCCGAGCCGCCGGCGCAGCTCGGCCCCTCGCTGATGTACCTGCGCAGGAAGCGCGACGTCAAACTTGAGATTCCCGGTGACGATGACGTCTCGGGCGCCCAGCCGGGTAAGCCGCGTTGCGTCATCGGATGTTTGCGCCGCCACGCCGGAGAGTGCCGCGAACATCGGGGTGGCGAGCGGTGCGACTAACGCGTAACCGCGCTCGGAACGTTGCGACAGGCGCGCGTTGACGAGGAACACCGGAACCTGCATCGCGCGGCAGGCTTTGAGGAGGTTCGGCCACAGCTCGGTTTCGATGAGCAAGCCCACGCGGGGGCGAAAGCGTGCAATGAATGCGCGGACCGCGAACGGCACGTCGTACGGCAACCACGCTTGAACCATGCGCTCGCCGGCGAGTGCGCGACCGGCGGAGCGGCCGGTCGCCGTCATGTGCGTCAGCAGGATTGTGCTCGCGGGTCGCTCGCGCAGAATGCGCTCGATCAAGGGCGCGGCCGCGCGAGTTTCGCCCAACGACACTGCGTGAATCCAGATGATCTCGGTTGCGGGAGCCGCAACATCGGCGCGATAGCGCCCGAACCGCTCGCCGATGCGTTCCCGGTATCCCGCTTCCTTGCGCCCGCGCCACCACAGTCTGAGCGGCAGCAGCGGTAGCACGAGCCACCACATTGCCGTATACAGAAAGCGGGCCATCGTCGGTCTGTCACTATCGGCGTGGCGAGAGTCGCATGAGCTCGCTTGCGACGTCGATTGCGTTGGCTGACGTTGGCACGTCGCCGTAGCCGCCCAGGTCGCGCGCGTGCGAACCCATCCGCGCCACGCCGGCGCGCGCAGGATCGGTAACGGTGAACAAAGAGACCGTGGGTGTGCCAAGCGCCGCGGCCAGATGCGTTAAGCCGGTATCGACCCCCAGCGCTAGTTGAGCGTGTTGGATCAGCGAAGCGAGCTCGGGCAATGTCTGTGCTGGCAGAACCACCGATTGCTCGCTTCCTTGCGCGATACGACGGCTGCGCGCCGCTTCTGCGTCATTGCCCGATGGCAAAAGTGCCGCGAACCCGGAGCTCACAAGATGGGCTAGAAGATGGCGCCAGCGCTCTTCCGGCCACAATTTGTCAGCGCGACTCGTTGCGTGAAACGCGATGACGTAAGGACCGGCCGGCATCGCGGCTGCATTCGCCGATGCGTCGATGCGCCAACGCGGGGGACCTTGAACGTCGTAGCCCAGCGCCGCGCCGGCGAGCCTGCGACAGCGATCGAGGAAATGCAGCTCGCGCGAGACGCGATGGTGCACATCGTCGAACAGCGAGGCGGCCGGCTCCCGAATACTGGTGCGATCGAAGCCGTGGCGGAGCCCGCGCGCCATGCGTGCAACGACGGCGCCTTTGATTTGCTCCTGTAGATCGAGGATCGCAACGTAGGTGTCGCGGCGCAGGTCAGTGCGAAATGCGGCGAACTCGCGGCGAGTGGCGCGCGCCAGCGGCTGATGGCGCCAGCGCCGCAGCGCCAACGGGACAATGCGGCGGATGCGCGGATCGAGCCGCACCAGCGGCGCGTACGCTTCCTCGGCGACCCAATCGACGGCAAGTTCTGGACAATGCTGTTCGACGTCGGATACCAGGGCGAGCGCGTGAACGACGTCGCCCAGTGAGGATGGGCGCACAACGAGTACGCCGCTCATCGGCGGCGCCCGCACGCCGTGCGCGTCGAAGAAGGCGGGCAAACCACGTAAACTCCGGACCACGTCATGCGGCGCAAATAAACCTCCCCGCACGGACGGACGCCTTCCGTACATGCCCGAGCCGCTCCCCTTATCGCTCATCGTCATCACGCGCGATGCGGCGCAAGTACTTGCGGACTGTCTGGCGTCGGTGCCGTTCGCGGCGGAAAAGATCGTCGTCGACTCGGGTAGCTTTGATGATACCGTAGCGATTGCCGAGCGCTTCGGCGCCCGCGTGGTGCTGCACGAGTGGATGGGCTTCGGCCCGCAGAAGAATTTCGCGGTCCAGCAGGCGCGCCACGATTGGGTGCTATGCGTCGACGCCGACGAGCGCGTGACCGAGGAATTAGGCGCTGCGATTATTGCGGCGTTCGCTGCGCCGCCGACCGCCACCGCCTTCGCGCTTGCCCGCCGCAACCGGTTTCTGGGCCGGTGGCTCGCACACGGTGAAGGCTATCCCGATTGGAGCGTGCGGCTTTTCGATCGCGCCCGAGCGCGTTGGACGAACGACCCGGTTCACGAGCACGTCGTGACCGACGGACCGATTGCACGCCTGACTGGTGATCTTCTTCACCGGTCGGCGGAATCGATTGAGACGTACGTTGCCAAGCAGAATCGGTATACGACGTTGCAGGCGCAGGCGATGCATGCTCGCGGCGAACGCGCGGGGGCATTGAGGCTCGGATTGTCTCCGCTGGCGCGGTTCCTGCGCTTTTACGTTCTGAAAAGGGGCTTTCTGGACGGCGCGGCCGGTTTTGCCCATATTGCGATCGGTGCGTTCGCGAGCTTCCTCAAGTACGCGAAACTCCGAGCTCTTAAGGCAGAGAAGAAATCACGATGAAGATGCGCATCCTGGTTACCGGCGCCGCCGGCTTCATCGGGCTGCATACGAGTCGCGCTCTGCTCGCTCGCAACGCCCAGGTTGTCGGTGTCGACAATCTCGACCCCTACTACGATGTCGCATTGAAGGAAGCGCGACTGGCAACACTGTCTGCGTTGCCGGAATTTTCGTTCATACGGCTCGATCTGGCCGACCCCGATGCAACGCTGTCGCTGTTTCGCGACCAAGGCTTCACACACGTCGTGCATCTCGCGGCGCAGCCCGGAGTCCGCTATTCGCTGACGAATCCTCGCGCCTACCTACGCAACAACGTCGACGCATTCGGCAATGTGCTCGAGGGGTGCCGCGCTGCGAGGGTCGCGCATCTCGTCTACGCGTCGAGTTCGTCGGTGTACGGCGCCAACCAAACGCTGCCCT
>JBPCLS010000103.1:0-3770 GCA_051003055.1 Casimicrobiaceae bacterium | reverse complement strand
CATAAACGAGCTCGAACGCAACGCCGCTCATCGCGGCGACCACGCGCGCCGCCCGCGCGGGCGGCAGTTCTTCCAACAACGCCACCAGCCAGGATTCAGCGTCCCGCGACAACGCACGAGCGTCTGCGCGCTCGGCGGGCACGTCGAGGATCAGCACGAATTCTCCGCGTTCGCGATTGGGGCCGCCGGCAAACCAGGCCGCTGCTTCCGCCAGCGGCAAGCTCGTGATCGTCTCGAACGTCTTCGTGAGTTCGCGCGCGACAATCAACCGGCGCTCCCCCGCACAGTGTTGCGCGAGGTCCTGCACAGTGGCTCGTACGCGGTGCGGCGCCTCGAAGAACACGAGCGCGACGGGAAGAGCACCGAGTGAGAGCAACCGTTCGCGCCGGGCTTTGGCTTGTCGCGGCAGGAACCCCAAAAATGCGAAGGACTCGGCAATGATCCCCGCGGCCGACACTGCCGCGATAATCGCCGAAGGTCCCGGGATCGGAACCACTGCATATCCCGCCGCGCGCACATCGCGGACCAGGCGCGCCCCAGGATCGCTGACCGCGGGCGTCCCTGCATCGCTGACGAGCGCCACACTTTTGCCCGCCGCGAGCATATCGATAAGCGACTCCGCTCTTTGCGCCTCATTGTGCGCGTGCAACGACGTCGCCTTGGTCGCGATTCCGTATTTGCGCAATAAGGTCGCCGTAACTCGGGTGTCTTCTGCCGCGACGATATCGGCGGAAGCCAGCACGTCAAGCCCGCGCAATGTCACGTCGCGCAAATTACCGAGCGGAGTCGCCACCACATATAATGTCTGTGGCATCGCGCGAAATGCCGGCATCGCATGATGTTCGGTGCGTCCTTCGTCGGAGACTGCGGCTGCACTCGTCACTTCTTCCCCCACCTAAATGCCCATTGCCGCCGCCACGCCGCACCCGCGTTTCGTGCGCGCGCTGTTGATGGCGGCGCTGCTGGCGCTCCCCGCGGCATTCTCCGCTGCACAAGTTCCTCCCGCAACCGAGAGCGCAACACGCGCTGAAGGCGTTGCGCCCAAGCGCGTCGATAAACCGCAACTCGATATCGCGCTGGTGCTGCCGCTCGAAGCCCCCGCCTACGCGCTCGCCGCGGATGCGGTGCGGTCGGGGTTTTTAGCGGCAGCCGACGCGGCTGGTGCAAGCGCACGATGCGTGGTCATCGGCCACGGCGAGGGCGGTGTCATCGCTGCGTTTGAAACGGCGCGAAGCGCCGCCAAGGTCGTCGTGGGTCCACTGGTCCGCGACGATCTGAAGGTCATTGCGGGCGCGAACCTCGAGCTGCCCTGGACGATTGCCTTGAATCATCTAGAGGACGGCGCACCGCTTTCTCCGCAGATCTACACGTTTGCGCTGACGATCGACAGCGACGCGCGGCTCTTGTCGCGTCGGATGCGCGACACGGGCGCGCAGAACATCGCAGTCATTAGCGGCGAGACGCCATTCCTGCAGCGTTTTGCCGGAGCCTTCGCGACCGAGTGGCTGCTGGCGGGGGGCGGTGCGCCCAACGCATTCCGCTTTGACGCGAGTCCGCCGGCGCTCGCGTCGTTCAAGCGCGAACTCGACAAACTACGCGGCACGAAGCGCCCCGACGCCGTGCTGCTGGCGCTCAATGGCGCAAACGCCGCTCGGCTCAAGCCCTACCTGGGCAGTATTGCTTCGTTCGCGAGCGCTCTCGCGTTCGATCGTCCATCGGATTCGGAAATGCGCGATCTCGACGGCCTGGTCGTCGCCGAGTTGCCGTGGCTCGTGACACCCGACGCGGCCGCTTTCGCGCAACTGCCGCGACGCGAGTTTGGCAGTGCGGCGCTCGAACGGCTCTACGGGTTCGGTCTTGACGCATTCAACGTCGCCCAGGCGTTCCGTGCCGGGCCTCCGACACGCTTTTCACTTGACGGCGCCACTGGCGTGATCACGCTCGTTGAAGGGCAGCAGTTCGCGCGCGAGGGACAGCTGGCGGTTTTTCGCGGGGGCCAGCTCGTGCCGTTGCTCAATGGCCGTTGAGCGTCATCCCGCAGCGCTCACCCGTGCCGAATCCGGCGCGCGGGCCGAAGCGTTAGCCGCCGACTTCCTGACGGCGCGCGGTGTCACGATCGTTGAACGTAATTTCCGCACACGGTTTGGCGAAATCGATCTGATCGGTCGCGACGGCGCAACCCTGATCTTCGTCGAAGTGCGCCGGCGCCGGCGCGACGACTACGGAGGTGCAGCCGGCAGCGTCACCTACGCCAAGCGTGCACGGCTCAAGGCCGCCGCGCGCGGTTATTTGTCGAGGCTGCGGCGCGAGCCGCCGTGCCGCTTCGACGCGTTGCTACTCGATACGCTCGACCCGCCGCGTATCGAATGGGTGCGCGACGCGTTCTACGAATAGGCAACCGATGACGAGGCATCTGATTCGCGCAAACGCGACCTGTTAAGATCGCGGCCGATGATCGATCACACCAACCGCATCCGCGGCCATTTCTCCGAGAGCGCGCAATTGAAGCTTGCCGCGAGCGAGGCGCTGACGCCCGCGATCGCCCGTGCAGCGAACGTGATGACCGAATGTCTGTTTGCCGACGGCAAGATTCTCGCGTGCGGCAATGGCGGATCAGCAGCCGACGCGCAGCACTTCGCTGCGGAGCTGGTGGGGCGCTTCGAGCGTGAGCGGCCCGAACTCCCCGCGATCTCGCTCGCAACCGACACGTCACTGCTCACCGCGGTCGCCAACGACTACTCGTTCGAGCAGATATTCGCAAAACAGGTGAAGGCGCTGGGGCTTGCGGGTGACGTGCTGCTCGCGCTTTCCACGTCCGGCAACTCGGCCAACGTGATTGCTGCGGTGGAGGCAGCACATGCACGCTCGATGCATGTCGTTGCGCTCACCGGCAAAGGCGGCGGCCGCATCGGTGAACTTCTTTCGGCCGGCGACGTCCATCTGTGCGTACCGCACGGGCGTACGGCACGCATTCAGGAAGTGCATCTGCTGATGATCCATTGCCTGTGCGACACCATCGACGCAACACTTCTTGGAGATGAAACATGATTCGTATGGTTGCCCATGTCACCTTGCTCGCGCTCGGCGCGGTCACGTTGCTCTCGGCAGGCGTCCCTTTGCTTCTCGCCGCCGGCGCGGGCGGCACGGCGCTGGTGGTCGCCGACCGGCGTTCGGCCGGGACTCAAGTTGACGACCAGGCGATCGAGCTCAAAATCGCCAATCAGGCTCGAACACAATATGGCGAGCGCCTGCATCTCAACGTCACCAGCTATAACGGCGTAGTGCTGCTGACCGGCGAAGTGCCCGACCAGGCGACCGGGCTCGCGATCGGAAACATGGCACGCGGCACGCTCAAAGTGCGCACGGTGCAAAATGAGCTGACCGTTGGAGGCACCACCGCAATGGGGGAGCGCACGCGCGACACCTATCTCACGTCGGTCGTCAAATCCCGCTTTCTCGACGGGAGCCGTTTCCCGGCGAACGCCGTCAAGGTCGTCACCGAGAAGGGTGTCGTGTATCTGATGGGCATCGTCTCCCGCGAAGAAGGGGAAGCCGCAGCGCAGATCGCGAGCACGACTTCCGGTGTGACGCGCGTCGTTAAATTCTTCGAGTACCGGAGTTAAGCACCGGCAAAGGTGCGCCTTTAGTGATCGCGGACAAGCTGGCGAGCGAGACCGACGCGCTCGCGCGGATCGCCGCGCTGCCGCGACCGTTGGTGTTCACCAACGGCGTGTTCGATCTCCTGCATCGCGGACACGTCACTTATCTCG
>JBPCLS010000102.1:0-7299 GCA_051003055.1 Casimicrobiaceae bacterium | reverse complement strand
AACGTGCTCTTGCAGAATTCGATGTAGCGGCCCGCCGCATCCTCCAGGCGGCGCGCCTTGCCCAGCTCGGCCGATCGCACGCAGGTGAGCGGCGCTTCCATGCCGGCTTCGATGGCCGATTCGACCGCGTCGGGGAGCTTGGTGCCTTCCGCGGAAAAGAACTTGATGCCGTTATCGTCGTATGGGTTGTGCGACGCGCTGATGACAATTCCCGCGGACAAGCGTAACGCGCGCGTCAGATAGGCGATCCCTGGCGTCGGCAGCGGACCGCACAGATAGACATCGACACCAGCGGCGGACAAACCGGCTTCGAGCGCGGCTTCGAGCAAATACCCCGAGATGCGGGTGTCCTTGCCGATCAGCACACCCGGTCGTTCGTTCCGCTTGGCGCCATCCGCCGCGGCGAGCGTGCGGCCTGCGGCCCAGCCGAGTTTCATCACAAGCTCAGGGGTTATCGGCAGCTCGCCCACGCGGCCGCGCACGCCATCGGTCCCGAAGTATCTGCGTTTCATCGTCGATCCTGATTCGCCGCCGTTGGGGCGACGGCACGCCAAACGTCAAGAGCGTCGATCGTTTCGCGCACGTCGTGCACGCGCACGATCGATGCGCCGCGGGCCACTGCTCCCAGCGCCGCCGCAAGGCTCGCCGGAAGGCGTTCTTCCACCGGTCGACCGGTGAGCCGTCCCAGCATCGATTTGCGCGAAAGGCCAACGAGAATCGGATAGCCCAATTCAGTCAACGCCGGCAGCGCGCGCAGCAAGGCAAGATTATGCTCCTTCGTCTTGCCAAATCCGAAGCCCGGATCAAGCACGATGCGGTCGCGCGCAACGCCTGCCGCTTCGCAGACCCGAGCGCGCTCAGCAAGAAACGCTTGAACTTCTGCGGCGACGTTCGCGTACTGCGGATTGTCCTGCATCGAGCGGGGGTTACCCTGCATGTGCATCAGGCAGACGGCAACCTCGCCCGCAACGGCTGCCGCCAGCGCGCCCTCCTCGCGCAGGGCGCGCACGTCGTTGATCATGGCGGCGCCGCTCAAAATTGCCGCGCGCATCACGCCAGCCTTCATCGTATCGACACTGACCAACACGCCCTCTCGGGACAACGTCTCGACCAGCGGAATCACGCGCGCAAGCTCGACGGTTTCCGCGACTGGTTCGGCGCCTGGCCGCGTCGACTCACCCCCGATGTCGACTAGGTTCGCGCCGTCGGCGACCATCCGGCGAGCGTGATCGAGCGCCCGTTCGCGATCGAAGAACGCGCCGCCGTCGGAAAAGGAATCCGGTGTGACGTTGAGGATGCCCATCACGAGCGGCCGCGCGAGATCGAGCAGACGCCGGCCACAGCGCAAATGCGTGGGGCGAGTCATCACGGAATCAAAGGAAAAGGGCGCGCATTTCTCGCACGCCCTTAGCGATCGGAACGGCTCCCGCTAGGCGTCCGCTAGGCGTCCGCTAGGCGTCCGCTAGGCGTCCGCTAGGCGGGCCTGACCACGGGCGTCGGATCGGATGTAGCGGGAGGGCTTCCTGAAACGGGCCCCGCCGGCGGCTGCACGGGCTTCGGTGCCCGCGGGGGCAATCCCGCCATGATGTCGCCAATCTGGTCGGCATCGATGGTTTCGAGCTCCAGCAGCGCCTTCGCCATCGCTTCGACCTTGTCGCGGTTTTCCTCGAGCAGATTGCGTGCGACGCCATACTGCTGATCGATGATCTTGCGAATTTCGGCGTCGACCTTCTGCAGCGTCGCTTCCGAGACGTTCTTGGTCGTCGTCACCGAGCGACCGAGGAAAATCTCGGCTTCGTTCTCGGCGTAGACCATCGTCCCCAGCGCTTCGGACATGCCGTAGCGGGTGACCATTTCACGCGCGATCTGCGTTGCACGCTCGAAATCGTTCGACGCGCCGGTAGTCATCTGGTGCATGAATAATTCTTCTGCGATCCGACCGCCGAACAGCACCGCGATCATATTCAGCATGTGGTTGCGATCCATGCTGTAGCGATCCTGCTCGGGCAATTGCATCGTGACGCCCAGCGCCCGGCCGCGCGGGATGATCGTAACTTTGTGCACCGGATCGGTCTTGGGCAGGAGCATCGCGATGATGGCGTGACCCGACTCGTGATACGCTGTGTTGCGGCGTTCCTCTTCCGGCATCACGAGCGAGCGCCGTTCGGCGCCCATGATGATTTTGTCCTTCGCGCGCTCGAAGTCGTACATGTCGACCAGACGCTTGCTCGAACGGGCCGCGAACAGCGCTGCTTCGTTGACGAGGTTGGCAAGATCCGCACCAGACATGCCGGGCGTACCGCGGGCGATGATGTCAGCCTTGACGTCAGGCGCCATCGGTACTTTGCGCATATGGACGAGCAGGATCTGCTCGCGACCGCGAATGTCGGGCAGGGGTACGACCACCTGCCGATCGAAGCGGCCCGGCCGGATCAGCGCAGGGTCGAGCACGTCCGGCCGGTTGGTCGCGGCGATCACGATCACGCCTGCGTTACCTTCGAATCCGTCCATTTCCACCAGCAACTGATTCAGCGTCTGCTCGCGTTCGTCGTTGCCGCCGCCTAAGCCCGCTCCGCGCTGCCGGCCGACGGCGTCGATTTCGTCGATGAACACGATGCAAGGAGCGTTTTTCTTGGCTTGCTCGAACATGTCGCGGACGCGCGCGGCACCGACGCCTACGAACATCTCGACGAAGTCCGACCCGGAGATCGAGAAAAACGGAACCTTCGCTTCACCGGCGATCGCCTTGGCCAGTAATGTCTTGCCGGTGCCGGGCGACCCCACCATCAGCACGCCGCGGGGGATGCGGCCGCCAAGCTTCTGGAATTTGGACGGATCACGCAGAAATTCGACGAGTTCGGCCACTTCCTCTTTGGCCTCGTCGCAGCCCGCAACGTCGGCAAAAGTGACCGTGTTGTTCGCCTCGTCGAGCATGCGCGCCTTGCTCTTGCCGAACGAGAATGCGCCGCCGCGTCCGCCCCCTTGCATCTGGCGCATGAAAAATATCCACACGCCGATCAACAGAAGCATCGGGAACCAGGAGATGAAAATCTGCGCGAGGAACGACTGCTCTTCTTCGGGCTTCGCTTCGACCTTGACGCCATACTTGACGAGGTCGCCTACCATCCAGATGTCGCCGGTGGTATACGTGTTCGCACGCTTCTTGTCGGTGCCCACCCATTTGATGGTCCGGCCTTCGATCGACGCCGATTCGACGCGGCCGGCCTTGGCGAGGTCCATGAATTCGGAATACGGGACCGCATCCTTGCCGGATTGCCGCGTATCGAACTGCTTGACGACAGTCAGGACAACGAGCCCGATGACGAGCCAGATACCCACGTTCTTCAAGAGATTGTTCAAACTTCGCTCCTTGCGATTCTGCGGTCGACCAGGCCATCAGGCCCGACATGCCGACCACACCCTACGCTTGACCCGCACTTGACCGGAATAAGCGGGATTCTACCGCTTTAGCCCCGCCCCCGCTGTGCCCCGGGTTCCGGCGATATGGCAGGCGATTCCGCTCGTCAGGCGACCCGTTCGTAACCTTTGGCAACCACAAAAATCTCGCGGCTGCGGTCGCGCGACGACTTGGGCTTGCGCACGTAAACTTTAGCGAAATGAACCTGTACCCGGCGCTGGAACTCGGCAAGTCCGGCGCCCTGGAACAACTTGACCGCAAAGTCGCCGCCGGGCGCTAGTTGTCCGACGGCAAATTCGAGCGCAAGTTCACCTAAATGAATGCTGCGGGCCTGGTCTACCGAGTCGATTCCCGAAAGATTGGGGGCAAGGTCCGAGACCACAAGATCGACCGGCGTGTTTTTGAGTGCCGCCAGCACCGCGGCCAGCCCCTTTTCTTCGCGGAAATCGGCCTGGACGAAGTCGACACCCGCCACGCCCTCCATCGGCAGCAGATCGACCGCAACGATTTTCGAGCGGGGCCCCAACCGCTCCCGCAGCACCTGACACCAGCTTCCCGGCGCGCCGCCCAAGTCGACCACGGTCATGCCCGGCCGGAACAGGTGATCGCGCTCGGCCAGTTCCAGGAGCTTGAAAGCCGCGCGCGACCGGTACCCCAGGCGCTGAGCCTGCTGAACATAGGGATCGTTTACGTGTTGCTCGATCCACGCACGCACGACCTTGTTTTTTTTCTTCCGCTGCTTGGGAGAATTCGCCATACCTGCATCAATCTTGCGTGTGAAGGATCGTAGTCCAAAAAGTGCCGCCAGCTCTTAAGAGCGTCGAGTAGACTTCGCGGATGAGTGAATTGCTGCCCTCCGCCCGCCGGGCTCTGCGCGTCCGCGCGAACTATCTGCATCAAGTGGTCGCAATAGGCCAGCATGGCTTGACACCTGCCGTGCTGCACGAAATCGACATCGCACTCTTGAAGCACGAATTGATCAAGGTGCGGGTCGCAAGCGAGCAACGCGCAACCCGCGACGCGCTGTTGTCGCTGATTTGCAAAGAGATCGGGTGCGCTCCAGTCCAGCACTTGGGCAGGATCTTCGTCCTCTATCGCGAGAACCCCGACGCCGGGAAAAAAGCGGCGGCGAAGCCGGAGACCCGTTCCGTCAAGAAGGCGGGCGCAGGCAAGCCGGTGAAGCTCAAGACAGGGGCGCGCACGACGCTCGATCCTGTCCGCGAACGGCGCCGCGCAACCAAAACCGGCTTGCCCGCCAGCGGCAAAGGGCGGCGAGGGGCGGCACGGCATCAACCCAGCGACGCGGCCGTCTCCGGCGCCTCCGGGGCTGCTGGCGCGGCGTATGGTGACGAGAGGCGCCGGCGCCGGGCGAAATAATCAGACGTAGCGCACGGCCAGAATGTCATAGCTGCGCACGCCGCCCGGGGCATGTACGTCCGCGGTGTCGCCTTCGTGCTTACCGATCAGCGCGCGCGCGATCGGCGAGCTGACGGAGATTTTACCGTCCTTGATCTCGGCCTCGTCGTCGCCGACGATCTGATACGTCACCTGTCCGCCGCTCTCGGCATCTTCGAGATCGACAGTCGCGCCAAACACGATCCGATTGCTCGCATCCAGCGCTACCGGGTCGATCACCTGCGCATTGGCAAGCTTGGTCTCGACTTCCATGATGCGGCCTTCGATGAACCCCTGCTGGTGCTTGGCGGCATCGTAGTCGGCGTTTTCGGAGAGGTCGCCGTGCGCCCGTGCTTCGGCCAGCGCCAGGATGACGGCCGGGCGCTCGATGGTCC
The DNA here is from genome assembly GCA_051003055.1 of Casimicrobiaceae bacterium. Classification (GTDB taxonomy): domain Bacteria; phylum Pseudomonadota; class Gammaproteobacteria; order Burkholderiales; family Casimicrobiaceae; genus VBCG01. Next base: position 2,091 of record JBPCLS010000102.1, on the reverse strand, counting down.
GCAGCCGGTGAAGTTCCGATTTCAGGCGCTGCGCGCCTTCAACGGTCATAGGTACTTTACGCATAGTTGCTTTACGCAAAAAAATATTCGATTGAACCGACTTCAGAGAAGACGCGCGTGCAATGACTGCAGCGAATAGGGCATGAGGGCGCTCATCGACCGCATACCGATCGCCGCCGCGCGCGCGCCGGCGAGTGTGGTAAACGTCGGCACCTGGTCGACCAGCGACGCGCGGCGAATCTGGTAGCTGTCCTGAATCGCGGCCCGTTTTTCCTCCACCGTGTTTACCACCAGGGCGATTTCGTCGTTCTTCAACAAATCGACGATGTGCGGGCGCCCCTCCGCTACCTTGTTGACCATCGCCACCGACAATCCCGCGGCCGCGAGGGCCGCCGCTGTCCCACGGGTTGCAACGAGTCCGAAGCCCAAGTCAGCCAGCATCCGTGCGGTCTCGACAACTTTCGGCTTGTCGCTGTTCTTCACGCTGATAAACACCTTGCCCGATTCCGGCAATTTCACGCCCGCCGCCAACTGGCTCTTGACGAATGCCTCGCCGAACGATTCACCCACGCCCATCACTTCTCCGGTGGATTTCATTTCCGGCCCAAGTATGGTATCGACACCGGGGAACTTGATGAACGGGAACACCGCTTCCTTGACCGAGAAATAAGGCGGCACGATCTCGCCGAACACCCCTTGCGCCTGCAATGTCTGACCAACCATGCAGCGTGCGGCAATTTTTGCCAGCGGGCGCCCGGTAGCCTTCGAGACGAACGGTACGGTGCGCGAAGCTCGCGGATTGACTTCGCGGACGTACACGACACCTTCCTGAATCGCAAACTGCACGTTCATGAGGCCAATGACGTTCAAGGCTTTGGCCAGCGCGATGGTCTGCACGCGCAATTCTTCCTGGACCTTGCCGGATAGCGAGAACGGAGGCAGCGAGCACGCCGAATCGCCCGAATGCACGCCCGCCTGCTCGATATGTTCCATGATGCCACCGATGAGGACATCGCTGCCGTCGGACACGGCGTCGACGTCGACCTCGCACGCGTCGTTCAAAAACCGGTCGAGCAGCACAGGTGAATCGTGCGACACCTTGACCGCCTCGCGCATGTAGCGCTCAAGTTCACGCTGTTCATGGACGATCTCCATCGCGCGGCCCCCTAGCACGTACGATGGCCGGACGATTAGCGGATAGCCGATCTCGCCGGCTGCTAGAAGCGCCGCCGCTTCCGTGCGTGCCGTGCGATTGGGCGGCTGCTTCAAGTGCAGGCGATGCAGCAATTGGGCAAACCGTTCGCGGTCCTCCGCCATGTCGATCATGTCGGGTGAGGTCCCGATGATCGGAACACCGTACTTTTCCAGATCGCGGGCGAGCTTTAGTGGCGTCTGGCCTCCGTACTGGACGATGACCCCGGACGGTTTTTCGACATGCACGATTTCGAGCACGTCCTCGAGCGTCAGCGGCTCGAAGTAAAGTCGATCGGAGGTGTCGTAGTCGGTCGAAACGGTCTCAGGGTTGCAGTTGACCATGATCGTTTCGAATCCGTCTTCGCGCAGCGCCATCGCGGCGTGCACGCAGCAATAGTCGAACTCGATGCCTTGTCCGATGCGGTTCGGTCCGCCTCCCAGCACCATGATTTTCTTGCGGTTCGTCGGTTTGGCTTCGCACTCGTCTTCGTACGTCGAATACAGGTAGGCGGTAGTCGTCGCGAACTCAGCCGCGCACGTATCCACGCGCTTGTAGACCGGGCGTAGCCCAAACGCGTGCCGCTGGTCACGCACATCGGCTTCCGTCACTTTCAACAAATGCGCGAGTCGCCGATCCGAGAACCCCTTGCGCTTCAACTCGCGCAGTTCGCCGCGAGCGATGGAAGGCAACGTGCGATGCTCTAGTTTGAGCTCGAGATCGACGATCTCCTTGATCTGTGCCAGGAACCACCGATCGATTTTGGTGTGGCCGTGCATTTCGTCAAGCGTCATGCCGATGCCGAACGCGTCGGCGACGTACCATAGCCGCTCGGCGCGCGGATACGCGAGCTCATCGGCGACCTTTTCCGGATCGACCGTCTTCAGGTTGAAGCCGTC
>JBPCLS010000101.1:0-5890 GCA_051003055.1 Casimicrobiaceae bacterium | reverse complement strand
GGAAAGGCGGTTGGTTTTAGTCGGAGGGCACCTGGGACATGATCATTGCATGTGCCACTGGACGAAAGCACGACCCCGACGCCCAAACTCGGAGATGAACCATTTCGGCGGCTACGGGCAAGGGCGCTAGCGTTCCCTCGTGTCTATCCAGCTTTGCGCTTGTCCTTCAGTCTGTACTCTGCGCACCACTCAGATTCAACAGAGCTGAATTCAATGGTTCCTCTTGAACTTTCGCCCACCGGCTCGCTCAGCCGTTCGGCCGCACGGCCCTCTCTCACCATCGTCCTTAGAATCGTCCTCGCAATCGACTGTGGGCTGATGACGTCGCGCAGCTCTACCGCTGCCGAAACAGAACCGGACGTAACGGTAATTACATCCCGTTCGATTCGGAAGACAGCGGTGAACCGCTTGCCTTCCGCGTTCAAGGTAACCAGACCTTCGGACATCGGAGCGTTCATTGCAGCCACTCCCCCTTGGATCACGCCAATTTGATCGCCGCCGCAACCCCATGCTTTGCATCCGTTTCGGATTAACGCGCGACTTTCACCCGAAGCGACGGATCTCTGCGTATAGGTTGCACGTTGGTTGCAGTGACAGCCTGCTGCTGCTTCCGCAGCTCGCGTCGAATGCGCGCAAACGTCTTACGCAGATCAGTCTCCACGCTTTTCGTGTACCGGAACGAAGGGTCGAGAATGGATTTCATGTCAGGTCCGATGGGTTGTGACGTACGAAGTTTTTTCGGACGCCTTGCCTCCATCGATATGCAAGACGTGTACCACGGCGCGGGATATGAACGTCGTCAGATACTTCGGCGATTCCCGATTTGGAGCTCGCGTCGTGGCGTCAAATTGCTTGACGTTCCGCTTCACCGTTGTCACCCGTTTGTCTGTATCGGACATGTCGTCCGGGCGCGTCACCGACGAAAGGTGTTCGGTCATGTAGTTGCAGACCGCCCAGCGACCACTCCCCGGCGGAAGTTCCCGCGTCTAGGCGCACTACCGACGAGCTGCCGTGTGCCGCCAGGTATTGAGCGCTGTCAGACACAATACGACCCAAGCGAAACCTTCTGCAAAGGCGGCCAATACGTCGCTCAAGTAATGAACGCCCAGGTACATACGGCTCAATGCAACCGACACGACCATCAAGAGGGCGAGCAGCGCAATCGCCACGCGCCAGCGCCATTGGGTGGTATGCGCGACCACATACGCCGTCAGCAGCCCGTAGAAGAGGGTCGCTCCCGCCACATGACCGCTGGGGAAGCTGTAGGTTGTCAAGACGAGCAACGGATCGTCGAAGTGCGGACGGGTGCGTTGAAACGCGTGCTTCATCATCACGTTCAGAAGCATGCCTACGGGCACAACGATTATCGCGGCTGCCAGCCAGTACCAATCCCTTTTCCACAGCAGATAGAGGGACATCAGGGCTGTGAAGGTAACGAGGGCAGTCGGGCCGTGCACGTGCGTTATGACCAGCATCAATTTGGTAATTTCCGGCGTGGCATGGTCGTGCAGCCAGTGCGCCACCAGCACGTCCACGACGGTCAGCGGATCTCCCGTCATCACATCTTCGGCGATGCCGCCAAAGAGCCAGCTCGCGCCGATGAACATGAGCGCCGAGATGGTCAGCTGAAGTCCCATCGCGCTCTCTCGAGAGAAGCGCGCTCGCACAAAACCGATTTGCCGTTCGAACTTCTTGCGCCAAGCTTCTATGCGAGGGTTGGTACGCCGGTTCGGCAACATCCGTGTGATCGCTCTCCTTAGGATTGGGTAATCCTACGTAGCTATAGTTCTTGAATTTTCTTGAATATCCGCTTCCCATGATCACGGCCCGATTCCAGGGGGATCCGGCCGCCCGAAAACGCGCTGTCAAACGGGCCTGTTTCCTCGCTACGCATTTTCTGACTTCAGCCCATGCCTTCACTCGCCGGTTGCAAGATGATCCACGTTGGAGCATGGTCGCTCGCGCGCTCGCGTCCGCGAAACGCGACGTCCACCCCGGCCTCCCTCAAGCGAGGTCGAAGGGCGGCGTTCAGCAACAAGAAGTCCATACGAAATCCCCTGTTGCGCCGGAACGACTCGTCATTGACCCAGAACGTGTAAACCCTCTCCGACGGGTGCAGCGCACGGGTGGCATCGACCCACCCCTGGTCGAGCAGCAGACTATACGCATCGCGTACTTCCGGCTGCATTACAGCGTCCATTCTCCAAAGCCACGCGTTGTAGATGTCGGCGTTGGTCGGCACGACATTGAGATCACCCGCTAACAGCACCGGCCAACCTGACGCGCAGATCGATCCGGCGTACGCAATCAAGCGTTCAAACCACGCGAGTTTGTAATCGAAATTGGGACTCGGGCGCGGATTGCCGTTGGGAAGATAGATCGACGCGACAATGATCTCCTTTACCTCCGTTTCGAGGTAGCGGCTCTGCTTGTCCGATTCGTCGCCGGGCAAACCCCGGCGACGCTCGACCGGGGTTTCGCCCTTTGCCAGCACCGCCACACCATGGTGCGATCTCTGGCCATGCCAAACTGCACCGTACCCCGCGTCCTCGATCGCGCGCGCCGGGAATTTCGAGTCGTCGGTTTTCGATTCTTGGAGGCAGACGACATCAGGTTTGGTTTCGCCAAACCATTCAAGTAGTCGAGTCGGTCGGCCGTTGACCCCATTGACGTTATAGGTCGCGATTTTCATGCCGGCGGCGAGCATTGTCCTCGCCCTTTTCGATGGTCGTCATCGACGAGCAATTCCGGACGTGCCGCCGCAGCGACGTCCAACGCGTTCCATCGGACGCAACGGTGCCATGCTTGTCGTGTTGGTAGGCCGTGCAGGGATCGAACCTGCGACCAACGGATTAAGAGTCCGCTGCTCTACCAGCTGAGCTAACGGCCCGGTAAGGACGACTGCGGTGGGATGTTACCCGAACCCTCGAGGCCACGATCGGATCGGATCGCTTGGTAGGCCGTGCTGGATTCGAACCAGCGACCAACGGATTAAAAGTCCGCTGCTCTACCGACTGAGCTAACGGCCCGCCGTTGAGGGAATCATTATAGCAAGCGGCAGCGCCGCACAATTGCGTTTGCGCAACGCGTGGATGGAGCGATTATCACGCATCAACGGCGGCCAGACCGTCGACCCAGACACGCGCGTGACGCCGCCTGACACGACGGTCGCCGCAAATTGCGTTGCGAACCGTTCGCTAGACTATGCGGCGGCTCCGATCAATCCCTTCAGAGCTTCCTCGAAGCCCCCTCAAGCATGCAGCCCCCGCTGGCCATCGTCCTAACCCTCCACGCGCTCGAGCGAGCGACCGACCCGCGTTCGTTCGAGCGAGGGATGAGCTATTTTCGTAGCGGCGCGGTGGAGCGGCTCGACGTTGATCCAACGCAAGTACGTGCAGAGGTGAGGGGCACGCAGCGTTATCGCGTGCGGCTTGCCGTGACGGCCGAAGGCAAGCTCGATCATGCATGCAGTTGCCCGATTGGCGTCGAAGGCGATTTCTGCAAGCACGCGGTCGCGGTAGGCCTTGCCTTTCTCGAGAAGGCGAAACGGGCGAACGCTCGCCAAACCGGTGTACGCGGCGCCACACGGGAGAAAGCGCTGCGCGCGTCCGAATCGCCAGCCGCCGAATCGGGCGTTCCGTCGGCCGGGCTGCTTTTCCCGCACGAGCCACCGATCGACAGCGTCGCGTCCTCGCCGCCGCCCGCGGACGTCGCGCGTCCGGTCGCATTGGCGCTCGCGCTGCTGTGGACCTACCGGCCTCGCACGGCCGTGCACAGCTTGCTTGGATTGCTCGGATTCGATCGAAGCGACAGGCGTCCTTACACGCAGGACGATGTCAAGCGGGCAATCGCCGAGCTTCGCGAGCGCGGATGGCTGAGCGACATGCCGGGTCGCGAAGGCTACGTCCGGCTGCAGGACAACGTACGCGGCCCGCTGTACCGGGCGTTGCTGGATTCGATTCCCGTTCACGCGCTTCGCAATGCGCTGCACCAGCTCGACCGGTTCCGCGCAGAGGCACTCCGCTACGGTTGGCCGCTCTACGATCTCGCCGCGACGGTCGCGCTGGTCCGCCTGGAACTGTTCGCGGGCACTTCCGCGCGAGAGATCGGCCGCGTTCGCGAAGTGATCGAGCGCGGCTCGCTCGACTGGAACGACGTCATCCGGAGCGCTGCGTTCTCGGCCTTCGATGCCGAGTTGTTCGAGCGGATCACGCCGGAATGGCGATGGGGGCTCGCCTACGCAGCCGTCGTCGAAACGAGCAGCGGATGGGGGACCGATCTCTTGCCGGTGTGCGAATGGGCGCTCGCACAGCTTGCTGCCGACAGCACCCGAATGCCCGAACACCTGCGTCTCGCATTGGCGGAGTTTCTGTTGCACCGAGGGGAGCCGGAGCGCGCGAGATCGTTGTTGGAAAAGGTGCCCGGAGGAGCCGCCGCGGCGTTGCGCGCGTGCGTCCTGGTTCAAGAGGGACATTGGAGCGAGGCGCAGCTCGCCTTCGAGGCCGCCATTCGGGTGCGGCAGGCCGAGGTCGGCGCACGCAAGCGGGTCTTCCCCGCGAGCATCGCGTGGCTCTACCCGCTGGCGCTGCTTGCCCAGCGGACGCGCACCATCTCGAGCTGGCGCGCAAATTCTGTCTCGGCGAAGCCGGAAAGCGCGATGCCGACGCGCGTGAGGGGTGGGGGCGGTGGGTGCATGCGATCGGCGCGCGCCTGGGCGACGTTGCATTGGAGAAGCACGCGTTCGCGTTCGCGCCAACTCGTGGCCCGTACCTTGGCATCGACGCGCTGTGGAAACTCCTGCTCGCGGCTTGGCTCGGCTGGGATGCCTTGGGCCCCGCGCCCGCGGGTGGAGCCGGCAGCAAGGCCGCGTCCTCGCACGGCGCAGCGCTGCGTGCACGTTTGCAAGGCTGCGGATTCGCCTGGCTGATGGCGCAGGTCGACGCGGCCTGCGCGGTGCTGCGCGGCGAAGAGGTATCAACGCCGTTTTTCGTTTCCGGCCCGAACGAACATTGGCGAACCGTACTGGCGGCGTTGCAGGCGCTCGGTGAAAAGCACGCGCCGGACGAAGCGAAGGCCGAGCCCACTCGAATCGTCTGGGCGATTCGGATCGGCGAGCACGGATCGGTCGATGCGATCGAGCCGCTCGAGCAAAAGCGCGGACTTCGTGGTTGGAGCAAGCCGAAGCCGTTGAGCCTGGCCAAGATCGCAGGCAGCGAGCGCCTCCCGCCCTGGGATGCCAAGGTCGGGCGCGCCATCCGCCAGGAGCGAGCCCACGCACGGCGCTGGTCGATGGATCGCGCCGCCGCTATCACGGCGTTGATCGGACATCCCGCGGTGGTCCTTGCCGACGCGCCCGAACAAACGATCGAATTGGTCGAGGGCACGCCCGAGGTGGAGGTCGTCAAGGAGGGCGAGCGCTTTCTGCTGCGCGTCGCGCCCGTCGTGCGGACCGAGGATGCCTCGAACGGCGCTTACTATGTCGATGCCAACCAGCGGCGGGAAGCAGAGGCGCTGGCAACGATCACGCTCGTCCAGGACACGCCACGGCGAGTGCGGGTGATCCGACTGACGGCCGCGCAGCGGCGCGCTGCCCAGCTGGTTTCCGGACGGTTTGCCGTGCCGGCAAGCGCCCACGAGGAACTGCAACGCGCGCTGCGCGCGCTCGCCGCGCACTTCGAGGTTCACGCCGACCACGCGCAAGCCGCGCGCGAGGTTGAGAGCGAGTCCCGGCTGCGGGCGGAACTGTGGCCGGTCGGCGATCACTTGACGCTGCGCCTGGTCGTTGCGCCGCTCGGCGCCGCGGGTCCACGCCTCCCCCCGGGCTCGGGACGGGCGCGCGTGATGGCGTCGATCGGCGGCGAGACCGTGGGAACGAAGCGCGATCTGGCGG
>JBPCLS010000100.1:0-3432 GCA_051003055.1 Casimicrobiaceae bacterium | reverse complement strand
TAGTAGAGCAGTTTAATACCCGTTTTTGGCGCTTTTCTACCGGGCTTTTGTGTTGGGTCATCACCGCGGGCATGATGCTTGCATACCGCCACCGATATGCCGACGATTATAAAACAAAAGCGCCATGATCCGGCATTACCGGACCCGCGTAACCTGGGCACGATCCTGCGCGTGTTGCTGATCGTCAACTTGGGCGCGTTGGTCTTCGCGTACGGCCGCCAACCGAACGCGTTTGCAGTCTTCGACGAGTTCATCGAGCTCGCCGCCGTGGTCGAGCCCTACCTGCTCCTCGTGCTGGCGATTCTGTGGGCCGTCGGGCCGTGGCTTGCACGGCAGCCCTTCGAACTGGCGGCGATTTTAGTCGGGGCGGTGACCGTCGCGGCGGGTATGGCGGTTTTTGCGTTTGTCCAGAGCCTGGTCCCGCAGCCGCCGGGTACGCTGGCTCGCTGGCTGACCCTAGGCTCGGGCTCTGCCGCGGGCCTGCTGTTCTACTTCCACCTCCGCGCGAAAGCGCTTTCGCCGGCGATTGCCGAAGCGCGGCTACAGGCGTTGCAGGCGCGAATCCGGCCGCATTTCCTGTTCAACAGTATCAACGCCGTCTTGTCGCTCGTGCGCAGCGAGCCTAAGCGGGCCGAAGCTGCGTTGCAAAACATGGCCGAGCTATTTCGCGTGCTCATGCGCGACAACCGAGACTTGGCGCCGCTCGCTGATGAGGTCGAGCTGTGTCGCCAGTATCTCGAGCTCGAACAACTGCGGCTGGGCCCGCGGCTGCTGGTCGATTGGAACGTCAAGAGCATGCCGGCCGATGCGCTGGTGCCGCCGCTCGTGCTGCAGCCGCTGCTGGAGAACGCCGTCTACCACGGCATCGAACCGGAAAGCACGCCGGGAACGGTGTCGATCAATCTATTTCTCGCGCGCGGCGAGGTCCATGCGATTTTGAAGAACCCGTATCGCGCCAATGAGGGCCGCCATCATGCCGGCAACAAAATGGCGCTCGCGAACGTGCGCGAACGGCTCGCGTTGCACTTCGACGCCGAGGCGAACCTCGTGGCGCGCGTCACGCGTGAAGGATACGAAGTGCACATACGAATTCCCTATCGCACGGCAGGACCGACTGGCGCGCTCGATTCGAGCGCGATGACGCCGACTTCCGAGCGCCGCGCGATAGTGCGCGACGGACGCGGCAATGGCGCATTGCGCGCCGCGAGCACGGCGCTTCTCTCCCTTTTCAGATGGGAGACCGTTCATGGCTGACGGTCCGTTGCGTGTACTGCTCGTAGACGACGAGATGCCGGCGCGCCGACGTTTGCGCGACTTGCTGGACGACTGCTGCAGCGTGGTGCCGCTTGCCGTGGTCGGTGAAGCGCAGCATGGACGCGAAGCGCTGGATATCCTGCAGAACGCGGCGGCCGATCTGGTCCTCACCGACATCCATATGCCGGACATGGACGGCATCGAGTTGGCGCGGCATCTGCTCAAGCTTGCGCACCCGCCCGTGGTGATTTTTACCACGGCATTTCACGAACACGCCGTGCAGGCGTTCGAAGTCAACGCCGTCGATTACCTGATGAAGCCGGTCCGCGTGCAGCGTCTGTTGAATGCGTTGCAGAAGGTACCGCGTTTAAAACCCGTAACCGCCGAGAAACTTGGCACGCTGCCGACGACGGCACGCCGCTTCTTATCAGTGACCGAACGATCGCGCGTCGTGCTCGTTCCACTCAACGAAATCATCTATTTGAAAGCCGAGCTCAAGTACATCACGATTCGCACGGCGCAACGCGAATTCCTGCTCGAGGAATCACTGACCAAGCTCGAAAACGAATTCGGCTCGCGATTCCTGCGAGTGCATCGCAACTGCCTGGTCGCGCGCGAAGCGATTCGCGGCTTCGAACGCCGCGTCAATGGTGACGGAGACGCGCACTGGGAGGTGCTGCTAAGCAACATTCCAGAAACGATACCGGTGTCGCGGCGTCAGCAGTTTGTCGTACGCGACGTCGGTCGAGTGGCGGCAGCGTAAAGTGTGGTGAACGAGTGAGGATGAACCAGTGAATACTTCGGCGCGGAGCGATCGCGCGGGGGATTACGCTCGACCGGGCGTGCGCCGCTACTCTTTGGCTGCAATGCCGGCGTCCGCCGCACGCAATCCGTTGCCGGTCCAACTCTACCGTGCGCTGCGCACGTGCGTCCACGTGCTGCAGGGTATCGCACTCTCCACGCTTGTGTTCCCGTGGCTGGACGCCTCCGCGCGGCGGGTGCGGGTCAAGCGCTGGAGCGCGCGCCTTCTCGAGATGCTCGCCGTCTCGATAGTCGTTCGTGGCGACTTGAACCTCCGGGACGGCAACGTGCTGGTCGTCGCGAATCATGTGTCATGGCTGGACATCTTTGTGCTGAATGCCGTTCATCCAGTGCGGTTTGTCGCCAAAGCCGAACTCGGCCGCTGGCCAATCGCCGGCGCGATGGTTCGCGGCGCCGGCACGCTCTTCATCGAACGCGCCAAACGCCACGACACGCATCGCGTCAACCATCACGTCGCCGAGGTGCTGGCTGCCGGGGATGTCGTCGCGATCTTTCCCGAAGCTACGACCAGCGATGGCGCAACCACGCTGCCGTTCAAGAGTTCGTTGCTGCAACCTATCGTCGAAGCGGCAGGCCGCGTTCAACCTGTGGCGGTTCGCTATCAGGGGCGCGACGGCCTGCGCTCGCTCGCGCCCGCTTATATCGGCGACATGACATTCGTGGAATCGGTCTGGCGCGTGTGCGGCGAAGTATCGCTGCGGGTGGTGCTGGACGCTCCGCCGGCAATCCAAGCGGGCGGCGGGCATCGCCGCGAGCTCGCGCGCACCGCGGAAGCGCTCATCCGCACGGCACTGGCGCGTTCTTGACAGGTTGCAGCGAGGGCACCTGGAAGACGCGCCGATCGTCCAAGCGTATTGCAGTCAGCGGTCCTCCCCACAGGCATCCCGAGTCGAGCATCAGCACGTTCGGGGCGAGCAGCAAGTCGAGCGTGGACCAGTGGCCGCAGACAATCGTCAGATGCGCGCTGCGCCGATGCTCGTGTGCATACCATGGCCGGTACCCCTCCGGCGTATGCTCGGGCCCGCGCTTTTCGCCGAAATCCATCGTACCGTCTTCCTTGCAAAAGCGCAGGCGCGTACACGCGTTGACGGCGACCCGGAACCGGTCGAAGCCGCTCAAATTGTCGCGCCACCGCCGGGGCTCATCGCCGTACAGCGCTCTTAAGAATTCGTGGGATTCGGCAGAACCGAGCATCGCCTGCACTTCGCGCGAAACCATCAGCGCCGTCGCGGGCGTCCACTGAGGCAGAAGCCCGGCGTGAACGAGCAGGTGTTCGCCTTCGATTGCCACTAACGGCCGGGCGCGCAACCACGCGATCAACTCGTCCCGATCGGGTGCGGCCAATATCGGCGCGAG
>JBPCLS010000099.1:0-8457 GCA_051003055.1 Casimicrobiaceae bacterium | reverse complement strand
GACGCCGAGGATGAACGGAGCGGTTTCCGCACCGCTGATCGAAGTTCGTGACCTGACCTTGCGGGTCGGGCAACGAACGCTGATTCGCGATTTCGGCATGAGCGTCCGTCCGCGCGACATGTGGTGCATTCTGGGAGCCAACGGTGTGGGCAAGACGATGTTCCTGCATACGCTGGTCGGACTGCGCCGTCCGCAAAGCGGAGCCGTGCACCTGGCCGGGAAACCGCTGCCGCAGTGGTCAGCGATCGACGCGGCTCGCTTTCGAGGGTTTCTCCCCCAGACGAATCACGATGTATTCAGCGCTCCTGTAGTACAGGTCGTTCTGATGGGCCGTCACCCACATCTCGGTCGCTGGCAATGGGAGGGGCAAGCGGATCGTGCCGCCGCATTGGCCGCTCTCAAGGCCGTCGACCTCGCGGAAGTCGCCGATCGCGACGTGACAACACTCTCGGGCGGAGAGCGGCAGCGGGTCGCAATCGCTGCGTTGCTCGTTCAGGACGCGCCGCTGATGCTTCTCGACGAGCCGTTGGCGCATCTCGACCTGTTTCATCAGATCGAAGTGCTGCAGCACCTTGCCTTTCTCGCGCGCGACCAAGGTAGAGGCATCGTGCTATCGCTGCACGACTTGAACCTCGCGCACCGCTTCGCCACGCACGGCATGCTGTTTGGCGCGAATACGGCGCTGTTGCAAGGCCCGATCGAAGACGTGATGACCGAGACATCGTTGTCGGACGCCTTCGGATGTGCGGTGAGAAAGGTCCCCGTGGGCGCACGGGCAATCTTTGTTCCCGACTGATTGCCCGACTCATTGCCCCACGGACCCGGCAATGACTCCGCTCGGGTGGCGGCGCCGGCTGGCGCGGTTGCGTTTTTTTGCCGTGCTCGGACTGCTTTCGGTTTTTGCCGTCGGCGCCCGCGCGGAAATTCGCGTCACCGACGACAGCGGTCAGACTCTGGTGCTGAAAGCGCCGGCGCAACGCATCATCAGTCTGGCGCCGCACACGACCGAGCTCTTGTTTGCTGCCGGTGCCGGAACGCGCATCGTCGGTGCGGATCGCTACAGCGATCATCCACCGGAGGCGACGAAAATTCCGCGAATCGGCGACAGTTCACTGTTGGACATCGAGCGCATCGTTGCGTTGAAGCCGGACCTGATTGTCGTGTGGCTGCACGGCACTCCGGAGCGGCAACTCTCCAAGCTGCGGGCTCTAAGGATTCCGGTGTTCCACAACGAGCCGCGCACGCTGGCGGACATTTCGCGTTCGCTGGTGCAGTTGGGCCGACTCGCGGGAACGGAGGCGTACGCGGAAAAAGCGGCCGGCGATTTTGCAGTGGCAGTCGCCGAATTGCGTGCCCAATATGCCGGCAGGACTCCGGTGAACTTGTTCTACCAACTCTGGACCAATCCGCTGCTCACGATCAATCGCGAGCATTTGATTAGCGACGTCGTCCGATTGTGCGGCGGCACGAATATTTTCGCCCACTTGAAGGCGCTGGTCCCGACCGTGAGCGTCGAAGCGATAGTTGCGGCCAATCCCGAGGTCATCGTGACGACCAGCGGGGAGTTCAGCAACGATGAGGCGTTTCGCGTCTGGAAGAAGTTTCCCAGCATGCATGCCGTTGCCCGCAACGCGTTCATCATTCTAGACTCGGGAACCATCAGCCGGCAGTCGCCGCAGATCCTTGAGGGTGCAAGGGTACTGTGCCAGCGGCTGGACCTCGTGCGAGCGCAGCGGAAACCATGACGGGGCAACGCATCGCACAAGGTTACCTAACTAAGGGATGACCGATGACCGATCGGAAGACGGGGTTACCATTCGCGGTTGCATCCGCTCGCCGTGTAAACCAGCGCCGCAACTACTCCAACCTCCAATACCAACGATGAAACGAAATCACATCCAGAAAGACGGCGCTGCTCTGATCTGCGGCTCCCTCGCCTTCGACACGATCATGCAGTTTCCCGATCGGTTCAAGGCGCATATCCTGCCGGACCAGATTCACATCCTGAATGTTTCATTTCTCGTCCCGCAGATGCGCCGCGAGTTCGGCGGGTGCGCGGGCAACATTGCCTACAACCTGCATCTATTGGGGAGCGCAGCCTACCCGATGGCAACGGCGGGACGTGACTTCGCGCCCTACGCGCAGTGGTTGACGCAATGCGGGGTGGCGCAGGATTACATCAAGGTCGTCGATAGCGAGCATACAGCGCAGGCTTTTATCACGACCGATCTCGACAACAATCAAATCACTGCGTTTCATCCCGGCGCGATGCAACACGCGCACCTGAACCGGATCGCGGACGCGGGCGGCACGGTCCTAGGCATCGTCGCGCCGGATGGCCGGCAAGGCATGATCGAACACGCCGCGCAGTTCGCCGCCGCCGGTATCCCGTTCATCTTCGACCCGGGTCAGGGAATGCCGATGTTCAGCGGAGGAGAGCTGCGGACCTTCATCGGACAGGCGACCTGGGTCACAGTGAACGACTACGAGTTCGAACTCATGCAGCAGAAGACCGGCCTGTCTGCGCGCGACGTGACGCAGCAAGTGGAAGCGCTGATCGTGACGCGCGGAGGGGAAGGGTCGGTGATCCACGAAGGTGATCGCACCATCGAGATACCGTGCGCGGCGCCACGCGAGATCGTGGATCCGACCGGCTGCGGCGATGCGTATCGCGCAGGTTTGATCCACGGTCTCTTGAAGGGGCTCGACTGGGAGTGCACCGGCCGGATCGCTTCGCTGATGGGTGCGATCAAGATCGAGTCGAAAGGCACGCAAAATCACCGCTTTACGCCGGAAGAGTTCGAGCGCCGTTTCTTTGCGAATTTCGCGGCGACTCTCGACCTTGCGGCCGTGACCTGACGACACAGCATCGATACCCACAGTGTTGGGGAGACCCAAACGCGTCGGTGATTGCCGCCGACGTGTTTGGAGGCTACCGACGAGGCGGCGCCACCCGCCGGCCCCTAGCAAACCACGCGCGAATACGCAGCCCGTAGACGTTTTCCGCGAGTCCGGCAAATACGAGCACGACGCCGAGCATCTGCAGCGGTGCAAGCGACTCGCCCAAGAAGAGCGCGCCGCTCGCGAGCCCTGAAACCGGGATGAGCAAAGCGAACGGTGAAATGAGCGCAGTCGGATAGCGGTGCAACAATCCCGCCCATGACGCAAAGCCGAAGAGCGTCGCGCCCCATGCGAGAAAGAGTACGCAGCCCCACGTAAAGGCGCTCGCGGTTGCTACGGCGTGCCACACAGCGGGTCCGCCTTCGAACGCGTACGAGAGCGCGGCGAGCGGCAGCGGCGGGATGAGACTCGACCAGACGACCAGCGCGAACATGTCGTCATCGTGCGCACCCGCGGCGCGCTTCGCGATGACGTTACCGACTGCCCATGCGAGTGCGGCAATGAGCACCAGCACAAAGCCGACGAGCGTCGCGGTCGCGCCGCCGATCAGCTTGTACGCGGCGAGTAGCACGACGCCAACGGTCGCGATCGCGGCGCCGATCAAATTCTGCCGATGCAGGCGGTCGCCGAGAAATGCGATCGCCAAGCCAATCGTGAAGAATATTTGCACTTGGATCACCAGCGATGACAGCCCCGCCGGCATGCCGAGGTCCATCCCGAGAAACAAAAGACCGAACTGGCAGACGCCGATGACAAAGCCGTACGCAACGACATAGCGCCACGGCATCTGCGGCGGCTTGATGAAGAACACGAGCGGCACCGCGGCGAACAGGAAGCGAAACGCTGCCAGCGCGAAGGGCGGCAGCTCACGCAACCCGAGCTTGATCGGAACGAAGGAAAAACCCCACAGCGCGACGATCGCGAGCGTGAGCGCCAAATCGCGTGGAGCGAGGTGGGCTTTCACGGAACACCTGTTGCCGTTGCGCTCATGTTCCTAAAATGGGTTTGCACGCGACAAGAATGAAACTGCCTTTCTAACTGGATGTTGCCGCAGAACTTGTTATTCAAAAGCGGCTGCCCCAGAATCGTTGATCGCCATACCGTGTAAGCCTGACACAAAACGATCGATGCAAAACAATATCCCGTTTGCACAAGACCGCCGGCTCGAGGTGGTTTGCTTGGGCCGCCTCGCGGTCGATTTCTATGCGCAGCAGATCGGCGCCCGGCTCGAGGACGTGACGAGCTTTGCCAAGTACTTAGGCGGCTCGTCCGCCAACACGGCATTCGGTTGCGCGCGCTTGGGAATTGCCGCCGGCATGATCTCACGCATCGGCGACGATGCGCTGGGGCGCTTTCTGGTCGAGACGCTCGCGCGCGAAGGATGCGATGTCAGTCATGTGAGCATCGACCCCGCACGGCTGACGGCAGCGGTCGTCCTTGGGATCAAGGACACCGACACATTTCCGCTGATTTTCCTGCGCGAGAACTGCGCCGATATGGCGATCGCCGACGCCGATGTCGAGGAGGCGTTCATCGCGCAAAGCAAAGCGCTGCTGATCACGGGAACGCATTTTTCGACCGAGCACGTGCACCGGATCAGCAGCCTGGCGCTCGAGCACGCGCGGCGCAACAACGTGCGCACTGTGCTGGACATCGACTACCGCCCGGTGCTGTGGGGCTTGACCAAGCGCGGCGACGGGGAGACGCGCTACGTCCGCTCTGACACGGTCACGGCACACTTGCAGCGGATTCTGCCCAAGTTCGATCTCGTGATCGGCACGATCGAGGAATTCAACATCGCCGGCGGCGCAACCGACATCATCGAGTCGCTGCGTGCGGTGCGCAGGCTCACACCCGGCGTGCTCGTGGTTAAGCGCGGCCCGCTCGGGTGCGCGGTCATCGATGCCGCAATACCGGACTCGCTCGACGCCGCGTTCAATGGCAGCGGCGTCACCGTCGATGTGCTGAACGTCCTCGGCGCCGGTGACGCCTTTTCCGCAGGGTTTCTGTCGGGCTGGGTGCGCAACGAAGATTACGACGCATGCGCGCGCTACGCCAATGCGTGCGGTGCGCTGGTCGTATCAAGGCACGGTTGTGCTCCGGCGATGCCCTCTCGCGTCGAGCTCGACTACTTTCTCGCAAACGCAGAGCGCATCGTTCGTCCGGATCAGGACGCCACACTTGCGCGGCTGCATCGGGTGACGGTGCCGCGCGCCCAACGTGATGTGCTGTTCGCTTTCGCCTTCGACCATCGCACTCAGTTTTTCGAATTGGCGCAACAGACCGGCGCGAGTGAGGCGCGTCTACCAGCCTTGAAGCGTCTGCTCGCCCTAGCGGTGATCGAGACTGAACAAGCGCTCGGGCTCTCAGGGAAGATCGGGCTTCTGTGCGATGATCGCTATGGGCAGGATGCTCTCAATGCGGCGACCGGTCGCGGCTTGTGGATCGGACGACCCATCGAGTTGCCGGGGTCGAATCCGGTCGAATTCGACCGCGGCCGCTCGGTCGGCACGCATCTCTTGCATTGGCCGCAGGAGCACGTCGTCAAGTGCCTGGTCGCGTTCCATCCCGACCAGCCGGTGCTGCACCGGCTCGAGCAGGAAGCGCAGATGCGCGCGTTGTACGACGCCGTGCAGGTGAGTGGACACGAATTATTGCTGGAAATTATTCCTCCTGCGAATTTGCCGCGTGCGAGCGACACCGTCTACCGCGCTCTTCAGCGAATCTACAATCTCGGCATCTATCCTGAATGGTGGAAGCTCGAGCCCATGAGCGCAGCGCAGTGGCAGGCGATTGATTCGTTGATTTTGGAACGGGATCCCTATTGTCGCGGCGTGGTTCTGCTCGGCCTGAACGCGAGCGTCGCGGAGCTCGCCGCCGGCTTCTGTGAGGCGCGGGCGAGCAGGAGCTGTCGCGGCTTCGCGGTTGGCAGAACGATTTTCTACGAACCAAGCAGGCAGTGGCTGGCAGGCGAGATCGATGACGGCGGGCTAGTGCGCAACACGCGTGCCAACTTCGAGCGGCTGATCGGTGTCTGGCAGGACGTCCGCGCGGGTGCCGAGAAGGAGCGCGCGGCGTGAAGGACACGCTCAGACTGACGATGGCGCAGGCGCTGGTGCGCTACCTCGCGGCTTTGCGCGCGGACAATGAAAATGGCGTTGAGGCGTTGTTCGGCGGCGTGTTCGCAATCTTCGGCCATGGCAACGTCGCGGGGATCGGCGAAGCGCTATACCAGCATCGCCACGAGTTGCCTACGTATCGCGCTCACCATGAGCAGGCGATGGCGCATGCGGCGATCGCCTACGCCAAGGCGCACATGCGCCGGCGCATGATGGCGTGCACAACGTCGATCGGTCCGGGTGCGACCAACCTCATCACCGCGGCGGCGCTTGCGCACGTCAATCGCGTGCCGGTATTGTTCCTGCCCGGTGACGTCTTTGTTTCACGCGCGCCCGACCCGGTGCTGCAACAGTTGGAAGACTTCCACGACGGCGGAGTCTCGGCCAACGATTGCTTCAAACCGGTTTCGCGCTATTTCGACCGAATCCACACTCCAGCACAATTGTTGACCGCGCTGCCCCGCGCGATCCACGTGTTGACCGACCCGGCGTTGTGCGGCCCGGTGACATTGGCGCTACCGCAAGATGTGCAAACGATGGCGTTCGACTATCCGGTCGATTTCTTCGCGCCGGCAACCGTGATTTTCCGAGCGCCGCCGCCCGCCGTCGCCGAGCTCACGCGCGCGGTTGCTTTGCTGCGCGCCGCCAGTCGTCCGCTGATCATCGCTGGCGGGGGCGTGCTCTACGGGTTGGCCAGCGATGCGTTGCGCGCCTTCGCCGATGCGCACGGTGTGCCGGTGGCCGAGACGCAAGCCGGCAAGGGCGCGCTGCCGTTCGATCATCCGCTGCAGCAAGGCGCCATCGGGGTTACCGGTTCGCCGGCGGCCAACGCCCTCGCGCACGAGGCGGACGTCGTGCTGGCGATCGGAACCCGGCTTTCCGATTTCACCACGGGCTCCCACTCGCTGTTCGCGCAGGCCCAACTCATCGGCCTCAACGTCAATGCGTTCGACGCGCAGAAGGGGCGCGGGGTCGCCCTGGTGGCCGATGCGAAGTTGGGGTTGGACGCGTTGTCGCACGCGCTCTCATCCTGGCAAGCCGACGCCGCGTGGCAGCAGAAGGCGAAGCGTGCGGCGAACGACTGGCGTGCCGGTATCGGACGCATCACGAGCCGGTCGGTCGAGGGATTGCCTTACGAAGGCGACGTGATAGGCGCCGTGCAGCGTTCGGCTGCCGATTCGACGACCCACGATATCGTCGTGTGCGCGGCCGGCACGCTGCCGGCGGAGTTGCACAAGCTTTGGCGCACCGCCGTGCCCGGCGGCTATCACGTGGAATACGGTTACTCGTGCATGGGCTATGAAATTGCCGGTGGCCTTGGCGCGAAGATGGCGAAGCCCGAGAGCGAGGTGGTCGTCATCGTCGGTGACGGCAGCTACCTGATGATGAATTCCGAGATCGCGACGTCGGTGATGCTGGACCGCAAGCTCATCATCTTGCTGCTCGACAATCGCGGCTATGGTTGCATCAATCGCCTGCAGCAGGCCACCGGCAGTGAACCGTTCAACAATCTGTTCGAGAACTGCGTGCAGGGATCGCGTGGTGCGCCGCGGATCGACTATGCTGCACATGCGAGCTCCCTCGGCGCGCTGGCGGAAAACGTCACGACCATACCCGAACTCGAAGCGGCGATCCGCCGCGCGCGCGCGGCGGATCGCACGTATCTGATCGCGATTCCGACCGACGCCGCGCGCACCACCGAAGAAGGCGGATGGTGGTGGGAAGTGGCCGTGCCTGAAGTTTCAGAGCGCGAGGAAGTGCGCCAAGCGCGCGTGCAATACGAGAACGACAAGCGGCAGCAGCGAAGATGAGTCCACGCATGGATAAACCCTTCAACGTCAAGATCGGCATCAATCCGATCTCGTGGAGCAACGACGATCTGCCTGCGCTAGGCGGCGAGACGTCGCTGGAAGTCGCGCTCACCGAAGGCAAGGCAATCGGTTACCAGGGGTTCGAACTGGGCAACAAATTTCCGCGCGAGTCGGCGGCGCTGCGCGACGTGCTAGCGCAGCACGGTCTGGCTCTGGTGTCGGGCTGGTACTCGGGCAGGCTTGCGCAGCGCTCGGCAGAAGCGGAAATCGCTGCGGCCGACGCGCATCTGCGATTGCTCGCGGACAACGGCGCAACGGTCGTCGTGTACGGCGAAGTGGCGGACAGCATTCAGGGCGCTCCCGCGCCGCTGTATCAGCGTCCACGTTTTGTTCGGCAACAGCAGTGGGCGGAGTACGCCGAGAAGCTGAACGCGTTCGCGCGCCATACGCTCGCCCGTGGCTTACGCACTGCCTATCATCATCACATGGGCGCGTACGTGGAAACACAAGCCGATGTCGACAAGTTG
The DNA here is from genome assembly GCA_051003055.1 of Casimicrobiaceae bacterium. GTDB lineage: Bacteria > Pseudomonadota > Gammaproteobacteria > Burkholderiales > Casimicrobiaceae > VBCG01. Next base: position 99 of record JBPCLS010000099.1, on the reverse strand, counting down.
ATGGCGCTCACCAGCGACGACGTCGGCCTGCTGTTCGATAGCGGGCATATCACTTTTGCGGGCGGCGACGCAGCCGAGGTGCTGGCCAAACATATGCGG
>JBPCLS010000098.1:0-10348 GCA_051003055.1 Casimicrobiaceae bacterium | reverse complement strand
TTGAAGCCAGCCTTCGTGCGCGAATTGAGCGTACGGTTATTGCCGGGCGCCTACCTGCATGCGGCGACCGACTGGAAGGACTACGCCCTGGAGATACTCGCCGCGTGCGCAGCGGAACCGTTGCTGGTGAATACCGCCGACTCGTTCGCGCAGCGCCCTTTGTTGAGACCGCAAACCAAGTTCGAGGCGCGTGGCGTGAATCTCGGTCACGGCGTATGGGATGTCTTATTCATTCGTTCACGGGCTTCCGCTTAACGATGGCGCGATTCCGCTTAAAGATCGCACATTTCCGCCGTCGCGCGCGAGCGCGATCAGGCGCGTGAGCGTACTGCGCGCAACGTCACGGGAGAAGTAAGTCCGGAGATTTTCGCGTCCACCCGCCGCGAGCTGCCGCCACAAGACTTCATCCTGGTACAGCCGCACGATGGCTGCGGCAAACTCGGGCGCGGTGTCGGCCACGAGCACGTCCCGGTCAGGCTTGAGAAACATGCCTTCGATTGCCGCCGGCGTCGCCACGACGGGCAATCCGTAGCTCATCGCAAAGTTGACCTTGCCCTTTACGCCTGCGCCATAACGCAGCGGCGCAATCGATATGCGGCAGCCGGTGAAGTAGGGCGCCACGTCCGGTACGTAACCAGTCACGACGAAATCCTCCGCGGCAAGCGCCCGGACACTCGCTGGAACCTTGCTGCCGACGATATAGGTCTTGATTCCCGGCAACGCGGCACGTACGCGGGGCAGGATCTCCTGCCAGTACCACAGCACGGCGTCGGCGTTCGGAGGATGCTGGAAGCCGCCGCTGAAAACCAGGCCGTGCCGCTCGCTAAATGGCTGGCCTTCCGGCAGTTGTTCGTGAATGGTCGTCAATACCATCACCCGCGCGTCCGGGGTCAGGTCCGCGAGCAACGCATGCTCGACCGGAGAGGCGACCAGCGTGACGTCCACTTTGCGGATCAGCGCGAGCTCTTCCGCGCGTTTCGCCCGCGCCGAAATACGCGCCAACGGCGAGTCCTCGAGCTCCGCCTGGCGTTCGGTGCGCAAAAAGTGGAGGTCGACCGTATCGAACACGATAAGCGCGCGGGGAGCGAACGCACGTAGCGCATCGACATACTTTGCGGCGATGTAGTGCCGCGAGACCAGCACCATGTCGAATTCATTGCCACGTCGCGCCAGGAGCCCTGCGATCGACTTCACGTACGGATGGAACAGCACTTCGACCCCACGCTGCTGCAACTGCTCCACATAGGGCTGCCGATGCTCGAGGTTGTCCGCGACAAACGTCACCTTGCAGCGCAACTTGGTTAAGATTTCGAGCATTGCCTGCATGCGCACGGAACCCGCATCCTGATCGGGTGTCAACATGCACGCATCAATGACGAGAATCCGTCGTAGCGCCCACCGGTCGCATTCGGCGTTGGCGCGCACGCCGTTTGCCTGGTGCTGCGCAAGGGCGCTACCCCATTTCGCCGCGAACGCGCGCCGGTTTATGACTTGATGCTGCTTGATCCCGGTCGTTGGGTCGGTACCCGCGGTCTGGCCCTCGAAATGCACGACGGTCGAAAGCGGTTGATAAAACACTCGATAGCCCGCAGCGCGGACTTTGAACGCGAGGTCGGTGTCTTCGTAATACGCCGGCGAATAGGTCGCGTCGAACCCACCGATATCGCGGAACAGGGCGCGCGGAATCGCGAGGCACGCTCCCGAACAGTAGTCGGCCTCGCGCAGATAATTGTATTCAGGCTTGTCGGGGTCATCGTTGCGGCCCCAGTTCCACGCCGACCCATCGCGCCAGACAATTCCTCCCGCTTCCTGCAGGCGGCCGTTGGGGTAGACAAGCTTCGCCCCGACCAGGCCGGCGTCCGGCCTTGCGCGAAACACCGCGGCCAGAGCATCGAGCCAGCCAGGCGTGACAATCGTATCGTTGTTGAGGAATACGATGAGCTCGCCGCGCGCCAAGGCCGCTCCCCGATTGCAATTCGCGACAAAACCGAGATTCTGCGCATTGCGCTCGAACCGGACGCCGGTCACTTCGCGCAGCGCGCCGGCAACGGGCTCCTTTGATGCGTCGTCCAGCACGATAACTTCGTATTCACCCGCCGGCGTGTGCGCAAGCACGCTTTTGAGGCACGTGAACGTCAGCAAAGGCTTGCCGTAGACGGGGATCAGGATCGAGACGCGTGGCGCATCGACCGGTGGAAACGCGAGCGGCGCCAATTCGGTCTCGAGCGTGAAGACCGCACCGGGCTTTGGCTTGAAGCCACCGCTGCCGCCGAGCTTCGCCCATACGCGTCGAGCCAGCGCGGCGGCTCCTTCGTTTTTCACGATCGAGAGCGCCGTCGACGCCAGTTGCGGTGTGCGGCGCAACTCCGCACCTTGGGCACGGAATTGCGCCATCACGAGTTTCGCGCGATGGCCTGCGCGGCGCAGCGGCGCAGTCATGCGCCATGCCGTCGAATTTTCAAGCTCGCTGATGCGCGCACGCGCCGCGATGAGCTCGGTGTCGGTCTGCATCTGCCCGATATGAACTTGCATCGCGAGCACTTCGCGTTGCGCGGCGAGCAAACGAGCGGCAAGCTCTCCACGATCGTCCTGCGCACGATCGCGCACTACGCGAAAGTCCTCGAGTTCCTGCTGGGCGACCTGTACCCGGCGCTTCAATTCAAGGCGCGCTTCGGTATGGCCGCACTCGACTCCGGCCGAAAACAACTCGGACAGCGAGAGCGGCGGCGACTCGCTCTGATCGCTCGGAAGATACAAATTCTCCTCCGCCAACGACGGGATCTCCGGCGGTTGCGCCCGCACGCGCTCCCCCGGCGGGATTGGCGCCAGATAGAGATCGCGGTATCGGACGGGATCCATCATGGCGCGACGACGGAAATCGGTTGTGGAAAAGGTTTCGCACCGCGCTGTCCGAGTCCCGCGGCCACCAGCAGCGCGTCGTTCCAGACACAAGGTGATGCGTTCCACGCGACCATCGCGCACTGGGGTCGCCCGGCCAACCGTTCCGGCAACGCACCTAATGCTGACGCAACAATCGGCACGCCCGACTCGAGTCCGACCGACAACGTGTAGGCGTACGTTTCCGGCACCTGCGCGGCAAACAGCAACACGTCGGGCGCTTCTTCCTTGATGATGCGCGCAAGCTCGGCGTCGACGTACTGACCGTAAATGGTGAGCGGGGCGTCGGGCGCCTGTGGAATCGGCTCCGTCGTCGACCCCAGCACGCGGAACGTAAGCGGCAACCCGCGCTCCCGCGCGTCGCGGGCGCATGCGGCGACGATATAGAGGCCCTTCTCCGGCGACAGATTACCGAGGATCGCCACGCGCGCGACGCGCGGCAGTGGCGCCTGCGGACTTTCCGGGTGCGGCCATACGGCAATCGCAACGTCCGGAAAATAGCGCCGCATGCGCGTCGCCACATCCTGCGACGGCGCAATGACTCGCTCCGCGCCGCGTAGCAGGCGGCTAAATGCGGCGCGCCATGCGGCGATGTCGAGGTTCCATTGGGGCGGTCGCCGCGCGAGACATGCGGCGCATCCGGCTGCGTCTGGTTCGCCGCAGTAGCGACCGTCCTCGGTCACCAGGTGGTATTGCGGACAGATCGCGTAATAATCGTGCAACGTGCAATCGTAAGGAACGCCGGCGGCGGCCGGAAGCTCGAGGATCGCTTGCGGTTGCAGATGGACGTGCTGAAAATGCAGCCGTTCGACACCGATCGAGCGAAGAAGCCCAGCCAGCGCGGGCAGTTCTCCGGGCAAACGGTAGTAAACGGAGAAACTCTCCCCCGCGCGCGGCCAATAAAGTTTCACTGTGTCATTCACCGCCGGTTCCAGGTACAGCATTTCGCACCGCCCTTTGGTAAGTGTTGCGAGGTCGTTCATGTAGCGGCGAACGCCGCCGCCCCACGGATGCGATACGAACACGATCAGATGCTCCGGCATCCGCGCGAGGCGCAGCAGATCGACACGGCGCGCGAACGGCCGCGCCGGATCGGGTGCTGCAATTTTCGCCGTGTAATCCGGATACAATTTGGCAAGTGCCGCTTCGGTGCGCCCCGAAAAATCGTCGGCCTCGCGCGCCCCATACGGTGCGTGACCGCCATGGCCGACGAACACGTCGCCGGCTAGCAGATGGCGAAACTGCGCACCGCCGGCTCGCAGGCAGAAATCCAGTTCCACGCCGTAATCGCTGCCCAAAGGCGTCCCGTCGAACGAGCCTACGACGGTCAAGCAATCGCGGCGGAGATACAGGCACGGGCCGTTGATGGCCGGTACCGGCGCGGATTTGGCGGAATTCGCGCGCGCGAAAAGCGCATCGAGCGAGGCAACGGTTTCGCCGGGCGGCAATGGGTTGTCGCGCTCTGGCAGCGGATAGGTGGCGAGTCCCGCCTTGTCGGTGAACGTACCCACGATGCCCACGTCGCGATCTACCGCGTGCCGAGCGAGACGATCGAGCCAGTCGCCGGCGACAACGGCGTCGCAGTGCAGGATCACCGCGTCCCGTTCACGATGGAGTGCCAGACCGCGATTCAACCCGGCCGCGTAACCATGCCGCGTTGGCACGTCGATTACCGTGGCACGTCCGCGCAACTCGCGCCCATACGCCGCGACGCCGGGTTCGGGACTTGCATCGTTGACGATGACGAGTTCGAACGCGGTGCGCGAGCGCGATGCGAGCACGCTATCGACGCAACGGCGCAGCGCCGCCAGATCTCGATAGAACGGAACGATGATGTCGACGGTGCTCACCAGGAGCCTCTGATTAAGTCGCGCGGGTCGCGCCGTTAGGTCAGCGTCAGAATCACCGGTTGATGGTCGGAGACCTGCGTTACCGTGTCAACCGTAACCGCTGTTACGCGGGGCGCGAGCTCTGCGCTGACGAAGATAAAGTCGCAGTGCAGCTCAGGCGCACCGGGACGCTCTTTCTGATAGATGCAGAACGTCGGCGGATGCGCAGAGTCAGGATGCGCGCACAGCCAGGCATCGGAGAGCGGCGGCGTCCCGTCAACATGCGGCGCGACCATGCGCGCGTGCAACGGATCGGTTGGCTCGAGATTGAAATCGCCGGTGATGATCGTCGCCGCCGGGCGCCGAAACGAGTGGAACGGCCCGCCGTCGGTCTTCGTGGGGCGCGCGTCTCGCGAGTGGGCGTAACCGTCCGCGTAAATCGATCGCAACGCCTCGACTTGCGCCGCGCGCTGCTTCTGCGAATAGTATTCGAGGTGCGTAGTAATAACGCGGACATCGCCGAACGCCGCGGTCACGACCGCTTCGACGGCGATGCGGGGCATGCCGGGAACTCCAGAATCGGCAGGATACGGCAGCAGGTGCCGGAACACCTGCTGCACCGGCAGGCGCGAGAGGATCATGTTCCCGAAGCGCCGCCGGTGGCCGTTTTCCGCCGGATGATCGACGGCGATGCCCGGCACGGCCACGAACCCCGGCAACAGCGCTGCAAGGGCCTCGAACTGATCCTCGCCGGCGCTGCCTGCCAACCGCGGGTCGGGAAAGTTGTCAGCGACCTCCTGCAGGCACAAGACGTCAAAGTCGGCGAGGCGTCCTGCCTCCGCCACGACCCGCGCAGGATCGACGCGGCGATCGACGCCGCGGCACCATTGGACGTTCCAGGTGATGAGCTGCATCAGTGTTTATTTCTTTGATTGGTTCTTCCGACTTTTCCGTGGGTAGGTATTTACGCTATTGGGATACATCTTGCGGGAGGTGCCCAATGCGCAACGCCGAACTGTACCGGCATCTGCTGGGATTGGCGGAACCGTGGAATGTGGAACGGGTTGGATAGCTGCCAATTCCTGACCTATCTGCACGCTCGTGCACCGCGGGTGAACTGTCCGCAGCATGGGGTGCGGCAAGCGCGACTGCCCGTGGGCGGAGGCGCGCTCGCGCTTTACCGGCTTGTTTCAGCGCTTGGCCATTGACGTGTTGTTGGCGGCAGATGTGACCGGTGCCACCCGCATCCTGCGCTTGAGCTGGGACGAGGCTTGGCACCTCATGGAACGGGCCGTGGTACGAAGTCGGCAGACGAAGAGCGCGCAGGTGCCGACACGTATCGGCGTCGATGAGAAAGCCGCAGCCAAGGGACATCGCTACCTCACCTTGGTGTGCGATCTCACCCAAGCCACGGTGGAATACATCGCCGATGAGCGCAAGCAGGCCAGCGTCCATCCCCTTCGGAAACTGGATGGGCCAGTACTCGATACCTTCGGCGAGCCGCTGGGTTGGCGTAAAAATGTATGGACTTTTTTACGTTCACTGTATAATACATTCATTGTATAGCGTGTCAACCCGACCCCATGCTCGCGCCGAACCGCCCTTAGAATCGTTGGCATCGCTCGCTCTGGAGAGATTTCGAACATGCCCAGGAAGATCAACGCCGAAGCCGCCACCGGCTTCGGCACCCGCCTGGCCGCGCTGCGCAAGGCCGCCGGCATTACCCAGACCGCGTTGGCCGCCGAGATCGGCATTTCGCAGCGGATGATGGCCTACTACGAAGGCCCCAGCGCGCACCCACCGGCCAATCTGCTGTCGGCCATGGCCAAGGCGCTCGGCGTGTCGGTCGATGCCGTGCTCGGGACCGAGACCGCCAAGCGCCGCACCAAGGCCACCGATACCCGCCTGCAACGACGCCTGCAACAGATCGAGAAACTCGACGCGGGCGAGCGGCAGCAAGTGCTGCAGGTGCTCGATGCCTTCATCGAGCGCGGACAGTTGAAGCGCGGCGCCCAAGGCAAAGCGGCTTAACGCCGGCCGCGCAGGAGAGATTATGGAATCGGTCGTACTCGAGAACGTCAAGGCGAGCGAACTGCCGGCAGCTTGGCGCAAGCGCGCCAAGGTGAAGGCCAACGAAGTCCTCACCGTCACCATCGCCATCGCCAAGCGAGCGCAGACACCGGCGCCGCGGTCGGCCAAGAAACCGAACGCCAGCTTCGGCATGTGGCACGACCGCACCGACCTCGACCCGGCCGCCTTCGTGCGCGCGCTGCGTAAGCCGCGCAGCGCCCGCCGATGAGGCTCGTCGACTCCGACGTCCTCATCTGGAACTGGCGCGGCCAGGACGGCGCCGCCACTCTGCTTGCCGCCGCGCCGTTCGCGCTCTCCGCCGTCTCCTACATGGAACTGGTGCAGGGCATGCGCAACGCCCGCGAACTCAAGCATCTGCAGAACGATTTGCGCTTGTGGCGCGCCACCCTGTTGCCGATTACCGAGGCCATCTCCATCCACACCTCGCGCCTGGTCGAGCAGCACTACCTCGCTCACCACCTGCAGCTCGCCGATGCCCTCATCGCCGCCACTGCGCTCGAACATCGGATGGAACTCGTCACCAGCAACACCAAACACTTCCAGCCCATCACCGGATTGAAGCTCGCAGCTTACCGACCGGCGTGATCAGAAAATCGAGTCTGGCTCCTACAATTTCTTTTCTCGCGGCTACTCTTGACGTGAGCGAAGCTTGGCCAGGTCCTCAGCGTACCGCTCGCGCATCTGGGGTATCAACAACAACAGCCGCTCCCCCAAGAACTGGGTCCTTCCAAGAAATTCATTTTGTCTAACGTGTCGTCGCGAATTCGCACGATAGCCCCAGGTACGACTTTTTCGTCCGGAGGAACAATCAAGATGCTCTGCAGCGTTTCGTCATAGCGAACGATGAACCTGTCATTGAGTATATTCATAGCTGCGTATCCACTCCGTGGAGCGGGGTCGTGACGCCATTAGGCTACGTACTGAGCACTTCTGGGCCATTGCGCTGGACATGTGGGAGCGCTATGTGCAGTCGTGCCTCGCCCATGTCCCCGAGGCCGCCACCACGATGGTCGGCCCAGTCGCCTTGGAGCGGATGGTCCAGCCACTCCGGCCCGAGTGGCTCGTCGTTCGCGACGAGCAGCATCATCGCCTCCTTGAGCCGCTTCATGTCGTACCAACCGGAATGCGAGCGTCGCGTCCAGTCCTTGACGAAAGCCTTGGTTCGGTCCGACACCCTGGGCAGGGACGCGCGCTTAACGCTTGGCGGCTTTTTCGACGTCATCGATCAGCGCTTTGGCGGTCGCGAAGCGGGCCTTGCTCATGGTTCGTGCCTCTCGCATGGCAGTGCGCGTAGAGGCGTTCGGCGTCTTGAGCGCGAACGGCAATTGCTGGTCAGCGACGACCCGCGTCAGGAAAACTCGAACCGCGTCTGACACGGTCAACCCCATGGCAGCCAGTGTTTCGGTTGCCTGAGCCTTGATCTGTTCGTCCACGCGTACGTGAACCATCGTGGTTGCGGGCATGGGTGACGTCCTCAGCTGGTTGATTGAGATACATTGTATCTCATCAAGTCGTTGCTGCCAAATCCGACTTGCTTGTGCACGTGAGACGGCCTGGGACGCTCAGAGACATCAATACACATTCCAGGTTATTCCAGGTAATAAGCTTCACTTGATGCCGGCGCGCATGAAGGATTGCACGAACTGCTTCTGAAACAACAGGAAAGCGAGCAGCAGCGGAGCGGTCGTGAGCAAGGTCGCCGCCGTGATGATCGACCAGTCGATGCCTTGATCGGTGGCGGAGAATACCTGCAAGCCAACGGTCACCGGTCGCGATTCCACCGAATTGGTGATGATGAGCGGCCATAAAAAGTTGTTCCAGTGATAGCTCACGCTCACCAGCGCGTAGGCAAGATAGGTGGGCCGCGCAAGCGGCACATAGACCTTCCACAACACCTGCAGCGGCGTGCACCCTTCGACGCGCGCGGCTTCGTCGAGCTCGCGCGGAACGGTTTTGAACGTCTGTCGCATGAGGAAGATGCCGAACGCGCTCGCCATGTACGGAAGACCGATCGCAAGGATCGTGTCCTTGATCCCGAGCGCGGTCATCGTCCGGTAATTCTCGACAATGAGCACATCCGGCATCACCATCAACTGCACGAGGACCAACGCGAAGAGGGCATCGCGCCCGGGAAACTCAAAGCGCGCAAAGGCGTAGGCAGCCAGCGTCACCAGGATCAACTGCGCAACGAGCACCATCGTCACCAGCAGCACCGTGTTGAGAAAATATCGCGCAAACGGCGCCGCGTCCCAAGCGTTGACAAAGTTTTCGAGCGTCAGTGGGGCGAACAGCGAAAGGCGGGTGGAAAATTCGGACGGGTGAAAGGCCGTCCAGAACGCGTAGAGGAGCGGCAACACCCACAGAAAGCCAAGCACCCACGCCGCGGCAGTTTCGAGCGCACGCCCGATCCCGTACGTGCGATAGCCAATCGACGCGACGCTCACTGGTAATGCACGTTGCGTTCAAGAAAGAAGAACTGCGCGAGTGCCACCAGGCCCAGGACCACGAGCAGCACCATGGTCAGCGCGGCAGCATAGGCCGAGTCCCAGAAACGAAAGCCGATCTCATAGATGTAGTAGAGCAGCAGTGCGGTCGCGTTGTCCGGGCCTCCGCGCGTCATCACGACGATATGATCGACGAGTCGGAACGCATTGATGATCGCATTCACCAGCACGAAAAGCGTGGTCGGCATCAGCAGCGGGAACGTGACGCGGCGGAAAAAATACCAACGCGAGGCGCCCTCGATCGCGGCGGCGTCGGCCAGATGCGGCGACATCGATTGCAACGCGGCGAGATAGAAAATCATGAAGAATCCGGCTTCCTTCCAGACGGTCACCACCATCAGCGCCGGCAAAGCGGTGCTGTTGCTCCCCAGCCAGTTGTGGCTGCGCAGGCCGAACGCGCCCAGAACCTGCTCGAGCAGTCCGTATTCCGGCGTGTAGAAGAAGAGCCAGATGTTGGCCACGGCGATCATCGGCAAGATCGTCGGCGTGAAGTACGCGAGCCGAAGCAGTCCCCGTCCCGGGATCCGTTCATTCACCCATACCGCCATGAGCAGTGCCAAGGCGATCGATGTCGGAATGGTCCCGAGCGCGTACCAGAAGTTGTTCGCAAGTGCCTGCCAGAAGATCGGGTCTTCGGCCAGCGTGCGATAGTTGTCGAGGCCGACAAACGAGGCCGCGCGGCTGCCCTTTGGCGTCGAGAAAAAGCTGTGCCAAAGATTGGCCACGGCAGGGTAGTGCGTGAAGAGCACGAGCAACGCCATGGCAGGCGTCAGCAGCAGCCACGCATGAAGCCATTGGGCGCGACGAGTCAGCATGCTCGTCGCGGCGCCCGCCGGCGCCGCGCGATCGATCGCGGCCGGCTCATCGCGTCAGGCCGGATGAACGCGCCGTCTTACTTGCGGTACGGCCGCAAGATCCGCTCGGCTTCGCGTTGCGCGTCCTTCATCGCCTGCTCGGGCGTCTTCGTGCCAGTAAGCGCCGCCTGCAAACCGTCATTGAGCGCTTTGGTCACACGCTGGTTGTCGT
>JBPCLS010000097.1:0-3489 GCA_051003055.1 Casimicrobiaceae bacterium | reverse complement strand
GCTATGGTCTCTTCCCCCAACGAGGAAGAGTATCCGGCATCGCCCAGCGCGCCGTCGGGATTGGCGCGCCGGTACCACACTTCGCTTTCGCCTACGACCGTCCGCGCCGGCGCTTCGTAACCGGCGGCGAAGCGCCCCGCCATCGCTGCGTCGGTTGCTCGTTCGTCTTCGGCAAAATCAAGCGCGTACTCGCTCTGCGCCACCGCGCCCGCGCTTCCGTCCCCCAGCGTAATGCCAAGATCGCCGTTGCGCCAATCGCGCACCCGCAACACGTTTGCAGGTCGGTCCTCATGATCCGCGCCGACGTCGAACGCGTGAATAGTTAACGTGCCGCCTTCCTCCGCTTCGCCGCTGAATGCGAACTCCACTCGTCCATCCGCGGAGATCCAAAGGTTGTCAGCGTTCTGCGCCACTCCGGTGAGTGCCGCGCCGTCGAGCATGATCGAACCAAGCCCGTCCGCATCAACAATCGTATCGACACCATCGCCGGCGTCGATCACGTACGTATCGTTTCCTTCGCCGCCCTCCAACCGGTCGTCGCCGCGCCCGCCGGTGAGTGTGTCGGTACCTCCACCGCCGCTCAAGCGGTCAGCGCCACTGCTGCCGTCGATCTCGTCATCACCCTGATTGCCGAAGAGTTCGTCAACACCGGCGCTGCCCATCACCAGATCGTCTCCCTGATCGCCTTCGATCCGATCCGCGCCGGCGCCACCGCGCAGCACGTCGTCACCACCACCGCCGTAAATGCGATCGGTGCCGCCGCGGCCCGTGATCACCTCGGCGTCATCCGTGCCGAAAATCACCTGATGCCGCAGAGTTTCACCGTTTGCCGCGACGAGTTCGATTTCCAGCGCACTGCCGGAAGTGTCCTTGACCGCGCGATCGACGAATGACCAACTCTGTTCGCCGTCGATCGTCGTTTGCTGGCCATCGTCCGCTGCGAGCTTCCACGCGAGGAATTTGGCTCGGTCCGCTAACCACGCATCGCTGATTTGCACCTCGCCCGTGTCCCCATTGAAGCGATCGAGCTTGCCGTTGGCGTTATGCGCAGCAAAGAGCGCCCTGTTGCCGCACAGCGCGATGGAATCCAGCTCGGCGAGCGCGTAGCGATACCCAAGGTCATTGCGCGCGAGTTGCGCGAGTTCTGCACCATTCTTGCCGGATAGATCGACGACGCGTAAGCGATGATCCGGGTCGGCGACGAATTCGGTCAGCGCAGCGTGCGCCGTGTTGGTTGCCTCGGGGGTCGCTGACGCCGAGGCCGCGGTGAAATCGTCGCCCAGCAACGTCCGGCCCAAATACCCGAAGATACGATTCGCGCGGAGGGAATCGTCGGTGCCCGCACGCTCCCAGATGGCGTCAAAGGCGGCGGTTGTGAGGTCCGGGTCGAGGGCGGAGAGCCAGCCGTGCACCGCATCGTGGTCGATGGTGATCGCGGCCACGGGATCGTTGGCCGCTTCAATCGTGTTCGCAGTCGTCGCCCCCACTGAAGGCAGGGCGCGCTGTCGCGGCGGGAGCGGGAATCCGCTTCCGAGGCCGAGCGCGTTCGACATCGCGGAGCGTGGCGTACTGGTGAGGCTAACCGTGTCGGACCGTGCGGTCGCGAGATTGACGGTGTCGAACGGCGCGCTTGTGAGGCTGACCGTGTCGAACGGTGTGCTCGTGAGACTGACCGCGTTGGACGCTCCGCTTAACGTCGTGGCGGCCGAATGAACTGGAGCCCCCGACGACGTTTCCTGAGCTGCTGGAGTTTCCCCTTCCGCCGGCAGCCAATCGGCAGCTTCTCCTACCGGAGGCGCAACGGTGCCATTGCGCAAGCCGGCACGAATTTCGTCTTTCGGCATGCCCATCCACACCGCGACGACATAGGGAACGGCCAGGCCTTGGTCGACCAGGCGCGGAGCATTCGTATTCATCATGGCCATTGCTCACTCCTCGAATGACGGAACGGTGCATGTCAGCGGCAGCGATCGCGCGGAAGCACCGATCAGCAACACTAGGCTTTGAGTGGCACAACGTCGATCATCCGTTTGGATGAGGACGCGCGCGAGTCGGCCCAGCACGAAACCAGCTTGCAGTAAAAAAAGCGCGGGCGCACTCATCCATGCGACTAATTGTGCCGATGGAGGCAGTGTGGTAGCGAAGCGTACGTAGCGCCGCCCTCCAACGACTCTAGTCGCGGCGAACGAGGCGAACGGTTGAAGCGGCGGTATGTCGCAGGGTGAAGACGTTGCGTCTCACCCGCAACCTGCGAACTACGCGAGCAACAGAATATGGACGCGGAACGGCCCGTGTGCGCCGAGCACGATCGTCTGCTCGATGTCGCCGGTGCGCGAGGGTCCCGAGATCATGTTGAGCGCGCGCGGCATGTCGCCGCGTTCGGCGCGGACCAGGGCAAACGCCTCTTCCATCCCGGCAATGATGCGGTCGGCGCGCACGACGGCGAGGTGCGTATCTGGTAGCAATGCGGTTGCCGTCGGTGTGTCCGCACCTGACAGCAGCACGAGTGTCCCGGTTTCGGCGATGGCGCAAAACGTACCGGTGATGCCGAGCCGGTCGTGGCCCAGCGTAGGTCGCGCTTCAATCGCAAGTCCAGCCCTGGCCCAATCGAGGTGGGCGAACTCGGACCAGCACACACCCTGATGCGATTTCTGCGCCGCGAGCGCGGGCGGCAACTTCAAAGAGTCGAGGTAACGCGCCACGGCCGCGGGAATCTCCGCTAACGCGCCCACCCGCTCGACCGTGCTTGCCATATCGCCCGCCCGTTCGACAAATCTCGCGATCAGGTCGGCCGATTGGGCCGGTCGCGGACCGTGGCGGTGCGCGGCGATGTACGCATCGGCATCGACGCGCGGTTGGGCGTCAGCGCGATCCTTCCGCAGTGCCTTACGTACTCGGGACAGGATCGCGTCGCGCGACGCGCGATTGTCGTCGAGCGACATGGGCTTCCTACTTCGCTTGCGTGCGCACGAATTCGGCTAGTCGTGCGACGCCGCGCTCGATCGTCTCGGCAGAAGCGGCGTAGGAAAACCGTATGTGCTGGCCTTCCCCCGGGACACGCCGGCCGAAGTGGATATCGGCCAACACGGCAACACCCGCTTCCTGCAACAATCTCACGCGAAATGCTTCCGAATCCGCACAGCCGGTCATCTTGCATGCTTCGGTGACGTTGGGCCAGACGTAGAAGGCGCCGCCAGGCGTGGCGCACGAAACGCCCGGCACATCGTTCAACAACCGCACGATCAGATCGCGGCGTTCGAGGAAGCGGGCGCGCATCGCGTCCGCCGCAGTCTGCGGTCCCGTAATTGCGGCGAGGACTGCCCATTGCGAAATTTGCGCCGCGCACGATTCGGTATTGGTGCTCCAGCGCGTGAACACCGGCGCAAGCGCACGGTTGGCGACGTAGCCAATGCGCCAGCCGGTCATCGCCCAGGTCTTCGACGCGCCGTCGCTGATGATCGTGCGCTCGAGCATGCCGGGGCGGGTCGC
>JBPCLS010000096.1:0-7406 GCA_051003055.1 Casimicrobiaceae bacterium | reverse complement strand
TGGAGGCGATCAATTTCACGCAGGCGCACGACGACGGTGTCGCGACGCGCGAGCTGCCCAAGGCGCAAGTGATTCTCGTCGGCGTATCGCGCTGCGGCAAGACGCCGACGTCGCTCTATCTCGCGCTACAGTTCGGCGTGCGTGCGGCGAATTTTCCGCTGACACCCGACGATTTCGCCGACCAGCGCCTGCCGGCGTCGGTGATGCCGCTGCGCGACAAGCTCTTTGGGCTCACCATCCAGCCGGAACGGCTTCGGGAAATTCGCGAAGAACGCCGTCCCGGCAGCAAATACGCGTCACTTTCGAACTGCCGATACGAAGTCAGCGAGGCCGAATCGCTGATGCAGCGGCATAATCTTCCGGTGCTCGACACATCGTCGAAGTCGATTGAAGAGATCGCGACGACGATCCTGCACAAGGCGCGCCTTGAGCGCCATATTTACTGACCATGAAATACCAGGACTATTACCAGACTCTCGGTGTCGATCGCGGCGCCGACGCGGCGGCGATCAAGAGCGCGTACCGCAAGCTCGCGCGTAAATACCATCCGGACGTTTCCAAGGAAACCAACGCCGAGGCACGCTTCAAGGAAATCGCGGAGGCGTACAAGACGCTCAAGGATCCCAAAACGCGTGCAGCCTACGATCAGCTTGGCCGCTTTCAGCCCGGTCAGGACTTTCAACCGCCTCCGGATTGGCGGCAGAAATTCGGCGATGGCCAGTTCTCGTTCGACGATATCGATTTGGCGGATTTGTTTGCCAGCGTTCGCGGCGGCCCGCGTCGCGCGCGGGGCGCAGCAGGGGGTGTTGCGTTGCCTGGACAGGACTACGAAGTGGTCGTCCGCATTCCGCTCGTCGACGCGTATCGCGGCACCGAAGTGAACCTGGACCTCGCGATGCCCGAATACGACGAGCAGGGTTTCGTGCATCGCGTGCCGCACGCTTTCACCGCCCGAATCCCCAAGGGCGCGACCGACGGGCAGCGGCTGCGCGTGCCCGGTAAGGGCGGCAAAGGATTCAACGGCGGACGCGCGGGCGACCTCTTCCTCAATATCGAGGTGCAACCGCATCCGCTGTTTCGTGTCAGCGGTCACGACCTGTACCTCGATCTTCCGCTGACCCCGGCAGAGGCTGTACTTGGCACGGCGGTGGAAGTGCCAACGCTCGGCGGTCCGGTCATGCTCAAGGTACCCGCGGGAACGCTGGCGGGCCAACAGCTGCGTCTGGCTCGACGCGGGCTGCCGCGACCGCATGCCGGGGAAGGCGACCTGTTCGCGATCGTCCAAATCGCCGTCCCCCGCGTGACCTCCGAGCAGGAACGCGCGATCTACCAGCAACTCGCCGAGCGCTCGACGTTCAATCCACGCGCGCATTTCATTCAAGAGGCTTGAAAGCAATGAGAGTCGAGCTCACCGAAGTGCTTTGGTTCGATGAACGGCACGAGCTGTCGCTGCATGAACTCGCCGAGCGCTCAGGCCTGTCGGAGGCGGAACTCCGCGAACTCGTGGATTCCGGCGTCATTGCTCCGGTGGATCCGGATCGCGCACCGCGCCATTTTCGCGCGGAATGCATCGTGACGGCGAAAACCGCGTGCCGTTTGCGCGATGACTTCGAGCTTGACGCTCACGGTCTGGCGGTGGCGCTGACGTTGATCGATCGCGTGCGAGACCTTGAAGGACAACTGCGCGACCTTCGCGCCAAGCTGCCGCGGCAGGTTCGCTAGACGTAGAATGGCGCAACCGCCAGCGCGGCGCCATTCTATTGCCGTCGTCCCAGAGTTTTCGCCGCGCCTAAGCACGCCCGCGCCTGTGGTCTATTGGAGTCCAACAGGTTGGCGCATTGTCCTACAGCGCGCGCTACGAGCGGCCGACAGCGCCGCTGCGCGTCTCCCGTTAACTTGGATTATGGATCGTCCCTTTCTGGAGCCTGCGATGACCCTGCAAATCCGCTGTGCCGCCCGAGCCCGCAAAATACTTGGTGCGCTCGCTTTTGTTGCTTGTCTATCTGCTCAGCCGGTGTCGGCTGCGACCGATTACACCGATATCTGGTGGGTGCCGTTCGAGAGTGGTTGGGGCGTTAATTTCATCCAGTCCGACGACTTCATCTTCGCCACGTTTTTTATCTATGGAACGTCGGGATCGCCGGCCTGGTATACGGGCCAGATGTCGCGCGACGCGAGTGGCATCTGGAGCGGACAGCTGTATGTCACGAGGGGTACGTATTTCGGAATCCCGTGGCATCCGGCGAACAACGGTATACGGCAGGTCGGGACGGTAACGTTTACGCCCTCCTCCGATTCGGTCGGCGCGCTGACCTACGACGTGGACGGCGTCGTGGTTAACAAAAGCATTTCCCGGCAGACGTTGAAAACCATTCCTCTTGGAGGAGATTACCTCGGGGCACTCGTCGTCGACGTTTTCAATTGCAGCAACCCGTTGGCGAACCGCACGGATAACATCTTTACCCAGCTTGCGGTCGCGCAAACCCCGGCCCCCGGTACGCTGACGGTCGATTTTGCGAATCAGAATGGTACGACTTGCCGGATGACCGGGAACTACACGCAGCTCGGTCAATTGTATCGCGTGCAACCGGCGAATTATGCGTGCGTCGGCGGCGGCGGTCTCAACACAACCGCGACGTTGTACGAAGTGAAGCAGACGGCGCAGGGAATCGAGGGTCGCTGGATCGCACCGGTCGGTGGCGGATGCACCGAATCCGGCAGTTTTACCGGGACCTTGAAGTAGCCGCGAAGGACGCGGTGGGTTGCGGCAGCGAGCCGCCTACCCAATAGCGGCTCGCGCGATTACTTGGGGCTTGCGGCAACCCCTTGGCGCACCGCCTCGAACACGGTAATCGCGGCCGCGGCGCTCGCATTCAACGATTCCATCCCTCCGGGCATCGGAATCGTGACCTTCGCGTCGACTGCATCCAGTAAGGATTGCGTCAATCCGTTGCCTTCGTTGCCGATGGCGATTGCGAGCGGTGCGCGCAGGATCGACGTATAGAGATTCTGCCCGCAATTCGCCACCGTGGCGGCGACCTGCCCGCCGCGCGCGCGAAACTGCCGTGCCCACGATGCGAGTTCCACGTTTTCGACGATCGCGGTGAAAAAGTGCGCGCCCTGTGCAGCGCGCAGTACTTTTGGCGCCCACGCGAACGCGCAATGTTTCGACAGCAACACCTGTTCGACACCCGCCGCCGCGGCCGTGCGCAGAATGGTTCCGACGTTGCCGGGATCATGCACATCCTCGAGCAGAACATGAAACCGGCGCGGAGCCGGCACTGCACCACGTGGCGTCGCGACGACCGCAAGGACGCCGATCGCCGCGGGAAGCACGGCAAGCTGCGCAAAGATCAGCATTGGCACGATCAGCACATCGGCGGGCGGCATCTGCGCCGCGATCGCCTGCAACGCAGGATCATCCATCCTCTCGGCGACGACGATTAACAGTTCCGGCGAACCGACGCGCGCAAGATAGACGCTGACCAGGTGCTCGCCTTCAAGCACGCATCGGCCCGCTTTGCGGCGATCTCGGGACGAGGCCACGAGGCGCATCGCCTGTTGCAAGCGCGGGTTGTGCGTGGAGCTTACGCGCGGCATCGTGTCACCACGCAAAACCCCGACGCCTACCTCTTTGGCGGGGAGACGGTACCGGGAGCGACAACCGCCGGTGCGAGCGTGACGCTGGGGTCGCCGGCCGGTTGCAATTGAAAAAAGACTTCGTCGGAGCGCATCATGCCAAGCTCGGCGCGCGCCCGCTCTTCGATCGCGCCGTATCCGGTCTTGAGATCGCGCACCTCGGCGTCCAGCGCGGCGTTGCGCGCCTTGAGCTCCTCGTTCGCTTGGCGCTGGAGTGCTAACTGGCGGTCGGTCTCGCGGAGCTGCAACCATCCCCCTTTGCCCAGCCACAGCGGATACTGCAGCGCGAGGATCAACCCAGCGAGCACAAAGGCCATGACGCGCATTGGCGCTACTCCAGGTTGAAAAATGCCGCGCGGCCCGGGTAGCGGGCAGCGTCGCCCAGTTGTTCCTCGATGCGCAGCAACTGGTTGTATTTGGCGATGCGATCGGAACGCGACAGCGAGCCGGTCTTGATCTGTCCGGCGTTCGTGCCGACCGCGATATCGGCGATCATACTGTCCTCGGTTTCACCCGAGCGATGCGACACGATCGCCGTGTACCCGGCGCGATGCGCCATCGAGATTGCCGCAAAGGTTTCGGACAGCGTGCCGATCTGGTTGATCTTGATCAGAATCGAATTGGCGAGGCCCTGTGCGATCCCCTCCTTTAAAATCCGCGTATTGGTGACGAACAGATCGTCGCCGACCAGTTGCACTTTCTTGCCCAGACGATCGGTCAGATGTTTCCAGCCGGCCGAATCGTGCTCCGACATGCCGTCCTCGACGCTGATGACTGGGTACTTGGCGCACCACTCGACGAGAACATCGGCGAACCCTTCCGGCGTGAGCGCGCGATTTTCCGCCGCCAACCGATACTTGCCGTCGCGAAAGAATTCGCTGGCCGCGCAGTCGATGGCGAGCGCGATATCGGTTCCGGGCGTGTAGCCGGCCCCTTCGATGGCCTCGATCAGCAACTGCAGCGCGGCTTCATTCGATGGTAGATTCGGCGCGAAACCGCCTTCGTCGCCGACGGTGGTCGGGATCCCCTTGCCATCCAGCAATTTCTTCAGCGTGTGGAACACTTCGACGCCGTAGCGCAGCGCTTCTCGAAAGTTGGGCGCACCCAGCGGGACGAGCATGAACTCCTGCATGTCGATTGCGTTGTTCGCGTGCGCGCCGCCGTTGATGACGTTCATGAGCGGTACGGGTAGCTGCATTTCTCCTGCGCCGCCCAGGTAGCGATAGAGGGGCAGCGCGGAATCGTCGGCGGCGGCTTCGGCAACCGCGCACGAAACGGCAAGAATCGCATTGGCGCCCAGACGCGCTTTGTTCTGCGTGCCGTCCAGGTCGATCAGCGTTTGGTCGATCAGGCCCTGCGCAAAACCATCGAGGCCGAGAATCGCTTCGCAGATCTCGGTATTGACGTTATCGACGGCTTGCAAAACGCCCTTGCCCATGTAGCGCGCGGCATCGCCGTCGCGTAACTCGACGGCTTCCTTCGAGCCGGTAGACGCCCCCGAAGGCACGGCGGCGCGACCCGAGATGCCCGATTCCAGGACGACGTCCGCTTCGATCGTCGGATTTCCCCGGGAGTCGAGGATTTCTCGCGCCCTGACGTCGACGATGGCGCTCACGGTGCGGCCATCAATTCGGCTTCCGGAAAGCCGGCGCGTTTCACCGAAGCATCGAGTTCGACCAGCGTTTCGAGCAACGCGCGCATCCGCGGCAATGGCCACGCATTGGGGCCGTCGGAAAGGGCTTCTTCCGGCCGCGGATGCGTTTCCAGGAAGACACCGGCAACACCTGCCGCGACTGCCGCGCGCGCCAGCACCGGCACGAATTCCCGCTGGCCGCCGGATGCGGTCCCTTGTCCGCCGGGCAACTGAACGGAATGCGTCGCGTCGAACACAACCGGACAACCGGTGTCGCGCATGATCGCCAGCGCGCGCATATCCGAAACCAAATTGTGATAACCGAACGACGCGCCGCGTTCACACACCAGGATGTTGTCGGCGCCGCTCGCCGCTTTCGCCTTTGCGACGACGTGTTTCATGTCCTCGGGTGCCAGGAACTGGCCTTTCTTGATGTTGACCGGCTTGCCCGCCGCCGCCACGCTCTGGATAAAGTCGGTCTGCCGGCACAGAAACGCGGGAGTCTGCAGCACGTCGACAACCGACGCGGCGGCCACCACTTCATCGACGGTGTGCACGTCAGTCAACACGGGCACGTTCAACTGCCGGCGCACCTCATCCAGAATGCGCAATCCTTCGTCCATGCCGGGTCCGCGGAACGTCGCGTGCGAGCTGCGGTTGGCCTTGTCGTACGACGACTTGAAAATGAACGGCACCGAGAGTGCGCTGCAAACCGCCTTCAATTCTCCGGCGACATCGATTTGCAACTGCAATGATTCGACTACACAGGGACCGGCGATCAGAAATAATGGGTGGTTCAGACCAGCGTCGAAGCCACAGAGTTTCATGCAGTCGATTCTACGACGCGACCAGTTCGGCGACCGCCGCCGCGGCAGCGCCACCCGCAGTGCCACCCTTTCCCTGCTGATGCGCGAGAGCCGCCTGCACGAAGCTCAAAAATAGCGGATGGGCGCGGCGCGGATTCGATGTGAATTCGGGATGGAACTGGCAGCCAAAAAACCACGGATGACCGGGTAGTTCGATCATTTCCACCAGTTCGCCGGCCACAGGACTCTTCGCCCGCGCGCCGACAGCCAATCCGGCGGCTTCGATGCGCGGCAGATAGTGATTGTTGACCTCGAAGCGATGGCGATGGCGTTCGGCGACAGTCGTTGCGCCATAGATGCGATGCGCGAGCGACCCCGCGACGACGGCGCACGGCTGCGCGCCCAAGCGCATCGTGCCGCCCAGATCCGAATGTTCGCTGCGCTTCTCGATCGAGCCGTCGCGATTCTGCCACTCGGTGATCAGCGCGACGACCGGATGCCGGGTTGCGGGGTCGAACTCGGTGCTGTTCGCGCCGGCGAGACCCGCGACGTTGCGCGCGTACTCGATGACGGCGAGTTGCATCCCTAAGCAAATCCCAAGATACGGAATACGCTTTTCGCGGGCGAAGCGCACTGCGCTCATCTTGCCTTCGACACCCCGCTTGCCGAATCCGCCCGGAACCAGGATGGCATCCATGTTGTTGAGCGCTGCAACACCGTCGCTTTCCAGCGTTTCGGAATCGACGTAGTGAATGTGGATGCGGGACCGGTTATGAATGCCGGCGTGAACCAGCGCCTCCGACAGGGACTTGTACGACTCCGTCAAGTCGACGTACTTGCCGACCATCCCGATGTGCACGTCGTGCAGCGGATGCTCGAGTGCGTGCACGAGCCGGTGCCACGTTGCGAGATCAGCCGCCGGCGGATCCAATCCGAGCTTCCTGCAGACGATGACGTCGAGTCCTTCCGCGTGCAACATGCCCGGGATCTTGTAGATCGAATCGGTGTCGATGGCGGGGATGACTGCCTCGGGTGCGACATTGGTAAAGAGTGCGATCTTGCGCCGATCGCTATCGGGGATCGGACGATCGGCGCGGCAGAGCACGATATCGGGCTGGATGCCGATTTCGCGCAACTCCTTCACCGAACGCTGTGTCGGTTTGGTTTTCATCTCGCCGGCAGTGGGGATGAACGGCACCAGGGTCAGATGCACATAACAGACGTTATCGCGGCCGAGGGTGATCCCCATTTGCCGAATGGCTTCGAGATAAGGCAGCGACTCGATATCGCCGACCGTACCGCCCACTTCCACGATGGCCACTTCCGCC
>JBPCLS010000095.1:0-11147 GCA_051003055.1 Casimicrobiaceae bacterium | reverse complement strand
GCGCCGACAACGCCTGGGTAAAGCGCAACCATTCGTCGCGATAGTCGTAGCGGTAACTGAAGAAATGCTTGCTGACCGTGACCCGCAGCTTGGCGCGCATGGAACCTGAGATGAGCAGCAGGCCGAGTAGCAGCAAGGCGGCGAACAGCACCGCAATCTGCAGCGCGCGCCCCCATTCGCCGCCGAAAAAACGCGCGTAATAGCCGGCGCCCGCCATCATCAGCAAGTAGACGCCAGTCGCCATCAGCGCGGCAGAGTGAAAGACGACCTGGCGCGACAACGCGATCTTGAGTGTCCAGTCGCGGCTACGCATGGTCGACACCGCCACCAGCGGCATCGCCAGCGTATAGACGAAGCCGCGGACGCTAAAGACATCCGCGTCGATTCGATTGAACAAGAGCGCTTCGGCGAAAAGGTAAATGTCAAAAATGAACGCGCCGCCAAGCCCGACGCACATTGGCTTGATGTTCCAGCGAAAGTCTTCCGGAACATTCCGGAACAGTTGCTCGACCAGCACGAGACCCAACACCGCCGCGCTGAGCGCGCTGATCAAGGCGAAGCGTCCGGGGTCGCCGAACGCTTCGACCCGCAACGCGAGCATGCCCTGCGCGAGCAATCCCGCCCCCACCAGAATCGCCGCCATCGGGGCAAGCCACGTCGTGCGAGGCGGCTGCTCCGCCGCGGGTTCGGCCTCCGGCCGGAGGATCAAAGACAGCAGAAACGCAAACCAGCCTCCCATGCGCAGCACGTCGAATAGGCCGCCAATCGCGAGCACCGGGGGTGCCTGCGAAAGAGCGAACGCCAGGCCCAAAAAACCCCAGACCGCCGTCAACGTCAATGCCGCAAGCAGCGCCCGGCGTCTGAGGCTGGCGGGTCCGGCAATGCCTATTCTTAGCGCAAAAAACGCGTAACCGACGCCGGCCAGCCCATAGCTCCAGGCGGTAACGGTATTAAGAGAGTCCATAGGCAGCGAGGCGAATCAATGGGAGCGATTCTACGCAGGCTGGCACCTGCGCGGGCCTGGTCCCGCCGGGCTTGGGGCCTTGGTGCCGCAGGGCGGTCAGACCGATCCCGGTTCGCCGTTCGCTCGACCTTCGAAGTTGCCGCCGCCCTGACGGCAGCAACTCAATGCGCGCCCTGCGCGGTCAGCACGACGCCAATGGTCTCGAACAGAACCAGGATATCAAGGAACAGTGTATGGTTTTTGACGTAATAGAGATCGTACTGCAGTTTTTGCACTGCATCATCCACCGATGCGCCATATCGGTAGCGGACCTGAGCCCATCCAGTGATACCGGGCTTGACGCTATGGCGCGCACCATAAAACGGAATCTCGCGCGCCAACTGGTCGACGAAAAACGGCCGTTCCGGCCGGGGACCGATCAGGCTCATGTCCCCCTTGAGAACGTTGATGAGTTGCGGTAGTTCGTCGATACGGTATTTGCGAATCACCCGGCCGACGCGGGTCACCCTGACGTCGTTGGATGTAGCCCAGCGCGGCGTGCCATCGACCTCGGCATCCGTACGCATGCTGCGAAATTTGATAACCCGGAATATTCGACCACCCTGTCCTATCCGCTCCTGCCGGTAGAGTACGGGGAAGCCATTTTCGGCGGCAACCAGCGCTGCGGTCACCAGCATCACCGGCGCGCTGATCGCCAGCAGTGCGGTCGCCGCGACAATGTCAACGACTCGTTTGACGAACATTCGCGCCAGGCTCTGCCGAAACCCTTCGCCGAAAATGAGCCAACTGGCGTGCAACGAATCGAGGCGTACCTGGCCGAGTGCGCGCTCGTAGTAACTGGAGAGGTCGAGAACACGCACGCCGGCGAGCTTGCAGTCCAGAAGGTCGCGCAGCGGCAAAACGCCGCCACGGCGCTCGCGCACGGCGACAACGACCTCCTCCACGCCATGCCGGCGCACGGTTTCGGCCAGGCTCAGCGCACCTACCAGAATGCGGTCGGCCGGGACATGCGTCGCATCGGCCGATTCAACCGGATAAAACCCGACGATTTTTACGTCGACCCCGAACCGTTGCAGCGAATGTTCAACCGCGGCGGCCTCAAACCCGGTGCCTAGAACGATCATGCGCCGCACCATCATCGGCTTGGACCCGCCATGGGTGGCGAATCCGCGCACCGCCACGAGTCCGGTTAGCGACAGCAGCGCCGCGAGCTTGAGCGCCTCGTGCGGCACCTCATCCCATGGCAGCAGGCGAAACACCCAATACGCGACTGGGACGGACAGCAGCAATGACACCGCGCTGCGCGCGGTCGTCTCGCGGATCGAGCGCGACCCATTACGCTGGTAAAGGCCAAGAGCAGCGTTGATGATCGTCATCGCCACCGCAAACAACAGCGCCGATGGCGCCAGCAGATCGAGGCTCGGGACTTGACCGGTGTTCAGCCACACCATGACCAGGATGGCCGAAAAGAACAGCAGGACCGCGTCGAGGATGATCTGCAGCATCATGCTCGATGGGAACCAATGGCTGAACAGCCGTACCATGCTTTGTCTACCTGCCTTTTCTTGTTATTCCGTTGAACGGAGGCCCGGACGGCGGGGCTCGCTGTGGTGTCGGCATCGCGCTGGGATTCGCGTGACGCCAGTTAAAAATGTCGCCGCGCGGTGGTATTTCAATCAATCTGCCCACGTCGCATCACGTATTCTCTGCCTGAAATATGTCGGGCTTATTGCCGTATATTCCCCTTAACCCGTGCGTCTGGAAGTTCGCACCAAAGGCTTTCGGAAACTCGGCATTTAACACGGACAGATAAGCATCGACCATGCCACACCGGTATAAACACGCAAGTGCTCCTCTAACTCTTTAATCGAATTACATTAATGTTGTGCCGAACAGGGTGTTTCTTGCATGGGGCCGTGCATTTTGCGGAAAAAGTAGCCGGGCGGCGGCGATACCAAAGAAGGCTCTAACTTCGCGCGATGCGCAACGTTATCCCGGTTGCGTGATAACGCTTGACGCACGATGGCGGCATACCGCCTACTTGATCGATCGCGGTACCAAGCGCCGCCAGCAATCGGCGTCCCGAGTTCCAAAAGACTTCACCGAGCGCCGACGCACTTGGCAGATCTCTACTGGTTGAAGGCATTGGTTAAGGCGACCGTGCTGCCGCCGGCGGGGCCGTTCCTGCTATCTCTCGTGGGATTAGCTCTGCGCAAGCGCTTTCCCAGAAGCGGAGGGGCACTCATGTGGGCGGGCATGGTATTGCTGTTCGCGTTGTCGATGCCGGTCGTGGCCAATCTGCTCCTGCAATGCGCGGGCTCACCGCCCCCATTAGATGCGTCGCGTGCGCAAAGCGCACAGGCCATCGTGATCCTGGGTGGAGGAGTTCGCCAGAACGCGCTCGAATACGAGGGGGACACGCTGGGGCGGTTGACCTTGGACCGCGTTCGCTATGGCGCACGAGTCGCACGGCTGACGGGCTTACCGGTGCTTGTTACCGGTGGCTCGGTGCTCGACAGCAGACCGGAAGGCGACCTCATGCGAGAATCGCTGGAGCAAGAATTCGGCGTCCCCGTACGTTGGGTCGAGGCCCGATCGCGAAATACGCGTGAAAACGCCATACACTCGGCCAAGATCCTGCGCGCCGAGGGCATCGCACGCGTCGTGCTCGTCGCCCACGGCTTTGACATGCGGCGCGCTGTGGCAGAGTTTGCCGCGACTGGCATCGAGGTAATTCCAGCACCTACAGGCATCTCGCCCGGGAGATATCTGACGCTAACCGATTTTCTGCCAACGATCGGTGGACTGCAGGGGAGCTATTACGCTACCTACGAGATCCTCGCCGAATTTCTGCGGTCGGTTGCCCCGACGCGTTAGGCGACCGGCATGTGGTCCGTTCTGGCTTGGACTGCTTGACTAGAGCATGCAGCGCGTGCGGACATTGAGCACCGAACGCGTACGCGGTCTGTTCCTGAGCGCAGCGCTGGGCTACACGGTTTTTGTCATCTACGGCAGCCTCGTCCCGTTGGATTTCCGTTCGCGCACATTTGCCGACGCGCTCTCGGCATTTTTTGACATTCGCTATCTGAAGCTCGGCATGGCGTCGCGCGCCGACTGGGTGGCTAACATCCTGCTATTCATCCCTCTTGCCTTCCTGTGGCTGGCAACCGTGTGGCCGCAGCGCCGGTTTGCCCGATTGCTCTTGTCTGCCCTTGTCGGGTTGAGCTGCGTGAGCTTGAGCATCGCCATTGAGTTTACGCAGATTTTCTTTCCTCCGCGGACGGTATCGCTGAATGACATCCTGGCCGAGTCGATCGGAACCGCCGCAGGACTCGTTCTTTGGTGGACTATGGGATCGAGGATCGTAGTGTGGCTCGAGAGCTGGTCCCGGGCGCAGGGAACACCCGCCGTGTCGGAGCAACTGCTCTACGGCTATCTGTTCTTGCTGGTCGGCTACAACATCCTGCCGCTCGATCTGACGCTCAGCCCCGCGGAGCTCTTTCACAAGTGGCGGGAGGGTCGAGTGCTCCTTATCCCATTCAGTGCCGCCTATCAAAGCACCGCCCAAATGTTATACGACGTAGCGAGCGACATCGCGATCTGGATCCCGGTTGGGTTCCTGTGGTCGCGTTCGGCTCGCGCGACCGCACGAAGGATTTTCTGTTACGTCATAGTCTGTGCCGCCGCGCTCGAGCTCCTGCAGCTTTTCGTCTACTCCAGAACTTCGGACACGACCGATGTAATGACCGCAGCAGCCGGCGGTTGGCTAGGCATCGCCATCGCGCGCGGTATTGCACGAACCCCCATACCACTCGATCGCGTGGCAGTGTCGACCGGGGTCGGTTGGCATGTCATTGCGTGGTTGTTCGCGACGTTGATCTGGCTGTGCGCGTTGACAATAGTCTTCTGGTATCCATTCGATTTCCGAACCGACTGGGGATTCGTGCAGCAACGACTGGCAAACCTCAGGCGAGTTCCGTTCGAGGCTTACTACTGGGGTTCTGAATTCAAGGCGGTGACCGAGTTGTTGCACAAGACCGGCTTTTTTTTCCCGTTGGGCAGTCTGTTCGCGATTGGTGTCGTACACCTGCGCCACAAGTTCGCCATCCCTGCCGGCTTCCTTCACGTCGTAAGCGTTGGCCTGGTCGCGGCCGTGGCCGCTATGATCGAGGCTGGACAATTGTTCCTGCCGAAAAAGAACGCCGACGTGACCGATTGGGTGCTTGAGACATTGGGTGGCTTGGGCGGCTACGCGCTGCTGACGGTTCTGCTTCCACGCAGCGGATCCGGGCGACGGGCGCTACCGACGGACAACGCAAGGGCCCAGCCCACGAGCAAGTAAGCTAGCGCCATGTCTTGGCGACTGATGAACATGCCCGTCACGAGATAGCCGATCAGTGAAGCCTGCAGCATTCGAGCTAGCGCACGCAGCCGCTCGTCCGAAGCGCTACGCAGAGAACGCTCTAGCACCATCAATGCGCCTGCGAAAAGCGCAAGGTAAAGCATCAATCCCGGCACGCCCGCTTCCGCCGCCGTATTCATGTAGTTGTTATGGGCGACGTAATGGTCGGTGCCTTGACGGTACCTCCCGATCACGTGTGGAAAATTGCCGGGGCCGACACCGAACCAGGGGTTATCCTGGATAAGGTCCCTGCCGCCTGCCCAGAGGGTTAGGCGGCCCTCGATCGTGCCGCGATCCAGTGAAGCGGTTTTGTGCTGTGCCGATGGATCCCACAATACCCGGAACCTGTTGAAGTAGTCTCCCGTAGGGAAGGCGAACGCGAGCACAGCGGCAATGCTCAGCGCGACGCCTATTGCCTTGAGCTTATGCTTCGAGTGCCAGAGCAGTGCTCCAAGGGCGAATAGCAGCCCGACGGCCGCCGCCCGATTCTGCCCGATGGCGATAATTGCGAGCATCCCCATACCGGCGACAACGAACGCGATGCGCAACCCGCGGCCCCGTGTGCACCAGGCGCCCATCAGCGCCAAGGGCAGGACCATGGCAGCCAACGCCGTCAAGTCGGTTTCCAGATACAAGCCCGAGACCCCTTGCACCAGACCACGCAGCAGCAGGGTGAGGCAAAGAGTCAACGCCATCAACCACGATGCTCGTTCGTCTCCAAGCGTGTTCGATGCAATCAGGAACAGGCTGAAGCCATGAAGAAACTGAACCGGATTGTGCCCTGGGAACGGCTCGGACCCCCATCCGGCGTTCCGTGCCACGACCCAAGCGATACCTAACCACACCATGAACGCGGTCATGGCTGCAAACAGGTAAGTTCGCCAAGGCGGGGGGCTGCGCGTTTGCACGCACCACAACACCCAACCGAGCGCGCCCAACGCGCAGATCCATTCCAGCGCGCCGCTGCGCAAGATCACTTCGAAATCCTTCCCGTACCTGGGAACGCTGCTCGCCAGCACCACGTAAGCCGCGAGTGACACTTGCGGGAAACGTGGCGCGACCGCGGTCATCCCAATCGCCACGCACGTGAGCAGGAGCCATCCAGGCGGAAGACTTGATGCGACCGTAAAAACCGCCGCATGCACAATCCCCGCAAAAACCAAAGCAACGAAGCCGGCCAGGAGCAGGCGCCGAGGTGAGAACCAGCCCTCAGGCAACGATGATCTCTCTGGGTAGCAGGGGGTTCGCCGGCGATCCGCGATCGAGAGTACCGGATTTTCGATGATACCCTCTACAGATTCTATTCAATTTGCCGATTTCCGGTGCAGCGCCAGAACCCTTCGCCTGAGCGAATTGCAGCACTCGACGGGCTGCGTGGACTGGCATGCCTGATGGTTTTCGGCGTGCATTTCGGTCAGATCACCCAGCTTGATGCGCGAATCGGTCCATTCGAGCTGGGCAGGTTGTTGGCAAACGGGAATGTCGGAGTCGCGCTGTTCTTTGCGCTCAGCGGAATGCTGCTCAGCCTCCCGCTTTGGCAAGCGAAGCTCGAGCCTGCGCGTGCGCCACATCTCGGCAGGTATTTTGCGTACCGCTGCGCCCGCATCCTTCCCGCGTATTACATCTGCCTCACGGCGCTCATCGTCGCCAACCGGCATTGGAGCGAGGCCAAGGGCTGGAGCGACATCGGGCTGCATTACGCCCTCGCATTCAATTACTTCGATTGGTCCATCTTTTCGATCAATCCACCCTTTTGGACAATCGCGGTGGAAGCGCAGTTTTATCTGTTGCTCCCTCTGCTCTTTGCGCCGACGCGCCGGATGGGCGCTACCGCCACGGCGATAGGTGTGCTGGTCCTCGCGGTGGCAAGCTACGCGACATATGTCTGGTTGATCGCTACGATCAACTCGACGTCGGATCTGCGTGCGGTCTCGCCCGTTCTCACCTACTCCCTGCTTGGGCACCTTCCGCATTTTCTCCTCGGCGTGCTCGCCGGACGGTCGTTCCTACGGCTTCGTCACAGCAACCCACGACTTGCCCGTAACGCCGACGCGCCCGCTTGGGCATGCTTCGCCGCAATCCTGATTGTACTCAGCACGCCGATCGACGACTGGCTGCAAATACCGTATGGCCGTTACAACCTGCCGTACGTTCCAGTGTTGATCGCGATTCTGATCGCTTCTGCCCCCTTCGCATCGATTATGAGCAAGCTGCTGGACGGCTTCCCGCTGCGCCACCTTGGCTTGATATCGTATGGCGTTTACATCTATCACCTGCCGGCGCAACACGTTACCGCGCGTTACCTGAGCCGTTTTTCGATCAGCGCTCAGGAGCACTGGGGAATATTCGGATTGCTCAGCCTGACGCTGACGATTGCCATCGCCGCCGGTTCGTATTTGACAGTCGAAAGGCCGATCGTCAGGGCAATCAGGCGCCTCGGGGCAAGAAGGGTGCACTAGCAAGCATCTGATGATCATGCGACCGCTGCTCTGCGTACTGGCAATTGCGATCGCCTCAACGGCAGGCGCGGAATTGCTGCGCGTCGGCCCCGAGCGAGAGCTTGCCCAGCCGAGCGACGCCGCCCGGCGCGCTCGCGACGGCGACATCATCGAGATCGATGCGGGCGTCTACGCCGGCGATGCCGCAGTCTGGAGGCAGCACAACCTCACGATCCGCGGCAGCCGCGGCCGAGCGCATCTGCGCGCGGACGGCGCGCACGCCGAAAGCAAGGCCATCTGGGTGATCAAAGGCAACCATACGACCATCGAGAGCATCGAGTTTTCCGGCGCAACGGTGCAGCACCGCAATGGTGCGGGCATCCGACTTGAAGGCGCCGGCTTGACGCTGCGGGACTGTTACTTTCATCACAACGAAAACGGCATCCTCACCAGCAACAACCCCGCGAGCGATGTCCTCGTCGAATATTCCGAGTTCGCCCGCAACGGATTCGGCGACGGTTATAGCCACAATCTGTACATCGGCAATGTTCGGAGCTTCGTGTTGCGCTACAGCTATGTTCATCACGCCGTCGTCGGCCACAACGTGAAGAGCCGCGCGCTGAAAAACCAGATTTCCTATAATCGGATCATGGACGGGAGCGACGGCAGCGCGAGTTACGCCATCGACCTGCCGAACGGCGGGGCCTCGCACGTAGTCGGCAACGTGATCCACCAAGGGCCGGCGACCCAGAACCCAACCGTCGTATCCTATGGCGCAGAGGGGCTCACCAACCCGGTCAACGAGCTTTACTTTACCAACAACACGGTGGTTGACGACTTGCCGGCCGGCGGCCGTTTTATTTTCCTCGGAGACGGCGCAGCTCCGGTGCGGATCATGAACAACGTATTCTCCGGCCCTGGCCCGGTATTGACCGGACCCGGCGAGCTGCAGAACAACCTGCTGGTCGCGAAATCCGAATTCGTCGATGCTGGCGGTTTCGACTACCGGCTCAAGGACGTTGCTGCGGCAAACGGGCGCGGCGCCCAGCCCGGGCCGAAAAGCGGTTTGAAACGCAAGCGCGATTAGCCCACGATTAGCCCGCGCTCCTCAACCTGCGACCGCGTCGAGTACTTTCGCCAGCTCGCTGGTTCTTGCTCTGCGTGAAGCCGCAGCAATTTGCGCTTCCTTCGCCACCGGTGCGCGCTGTTGCCGCAGCAGCGTGAGGAAGTGGATCAGCAGCCGTGAGATCTCCGGCTGTGAATCGAGGTGCGCGATGGTGTCAATGCCGGCATTCCGCAATACAGCAGCGGTGTCCCCCGCGGGGTCGGTCAGCGCCAGTATCGGGCGCCTCGCACGCAGGTACTCGTAGAGCTTCGCGGGCACCTGATAGTTGCAGTTGGCCGCCTGCAGCACCAGCAGAGCGTCCGCGGCGAGCATTTCGGCGAGCGCCGCCCTGTAGGGTATGGGGGGGGCCAGCGTGACGACGCCGCCGATGCCGTAGCGCTCAATAAGGTCCCGCAGGTAATCGTCGCAACCCGTCGCACGCAGGACAACCTTCAGCGTACCAGCCTCGATGCCGCCGCTCCGCTGCAACTCCGACAGCGCGCCAAAAAACGCGCGAGGGTCGCGCTCCGACGGATAAACGGTCCCGCTGTGCACCAGCACCAGCGGCCCCGCGTCTGAGCGCATCGGGGCGCTCGTCTGCTCCACTTCGGCGAAGGCCGACTCGTCATATCCGTTTTCGATGATCGAATAGCGTGATTGCGGAATGTCCCGGTAGCGCTGCGCGTAAAGCCTTAGCGTCCCCGGCGTCGTGAAAACGGCCCGCTCGGAATGTTTCAACGTACGGTACTCGATCCACTCGTAGGAGCGATGCGCGAGCGGGTCGGCCGGATACCCGTCCTGCGCCATCGGATCGCGAAAATCCGCTACCCAGCGGATGCCGGTGAGGCGCTGCAGAGTCCAGGCAATGAGATGGGCGGTCGCAATGGGATAGGTGGACCAGAGCACATCGGGTTTGAGCTTCCGTATCATTGCCAAACCGGCCGGAACCGCACCGAGCCACCAGCTCGAGCAGCTGTCGGGAAGCGCCAGCCACCGTAGATAGGAGCCTCGCAGCGACAGGTGCCTGGTCGTATCGAGCGCGAAAGCCCGTTGCACGTGCAACTCGGGCGGCACGTCGGCAAGGCTCGCGGGCGACACGCCGGGATAGGCGCGCGGATGCGCCGTCAATACCGCAGCCTCCCATCCGAATTGCGGAAGGTATTGCGAGAACCTCAGCGTACGCTGGATTCCGCTGCTCACGTTCATGGGCGGAAAATGGTACGCGACCATCAACACTCGCTTCACCACGATCTCACCCAATCGGCCGTCCACACCGCGGCCTGGTCGCGCCATTCACAGGTGGAAAACGTGTGGTTGGCCTGAGGCAGCTCGCGCCACGTTACACGCGGCGAGTCAAACAAATCGCGCCAGCGCTTCGAACCCCGCACAGCGTCCTTGAACTCCTGTGCGGTAAGATCGTTGCCGCTCAGTATCATCAGTACCTTGCCGTCGAAACGAGCGAGCCCATCCGCCATGCGCTCCGGCAGCGATCTTGTTCCCGCCTGCGAGTTCGATGGTTGAACGGCGAGGCTCGCCCCGCCTGCCTTTCTGAGATTGGTCGCCAGAGACTTCGCCGACCCCGTCAAGTCAAACTCTCCGCGCAACAGCTTGCGCCATGGAGCCGGGCTCAACAGCCGTTGCAGATAGTAATGCCGAAGGTACGCCTTGGCCTCGCCTTCGGCCGTGCGCACCCAGGGATTGAGCAGCGCAACGCCGCTCACCCGCCTGTCCTGATGCGCATAGAACAATGCGGCGGAGGCCGCATCGCACAGGCCCCAGATGACGATGTCGCGCACTTCGTTTACGGAATCAAAGAACGCGTCTACGGCTGCACGCAGGTCATGGGTGACGTGTTCGAAGTCCCTGCGATCGCCGCTGCTGTCGCCCATGCCGCGGTAGTCGAAGCGCATCACCGGAGTGCCCTGCTCCGCAAGATGCGCTGCCAACAGTGCGAACTGGCGGTGGCTGCCGACGCGATACTGGGGACCGCCAACGACGATCAGCACGCCGCGCGCGGATGGCTGCCGGGGTCGGCTGACGATCCCCACCAGACGTTCGCCTTCGCATGCGAAGGTGAGCGGCTGCCGGAGGACGTTCATCGGCGCCCTTGCGCCGCCGCGCGCGTGGTGGCCGCGAGCAGCGCAGGACATTCGGTGATTTCGACCGTGTTCCAGAACGGCTCGCCAACAACGGTATCCACGCTGAATTCGACACCGCGCGCGGTCCACTCGTCCGCGA
>JBPCLS010000094.1:0-8795 GCA_051003055.1 Casimicrobiaceae bacterium | reverse complement strand
GTAGTAGAGCGCGGCGAACAGTGGGAACACCATACCGCCGAAGAGCACGTAATGCAGGTGCGCAACGATGAAATACGTATCGTGCACCTGCCAGTTGAACGGCACGACGGCCACCATGACCCCGGTCAAACCCCCAATGACGAAGATGGCAAGAAAACCTAGGACGAAGAGCGCCGGCGTCTTGAATTGCATGCGACCCGCAGCCATCGTCGCGATCCACGCAAAAATCTGGATTCCGCTGGGGATGGTGACCGCCATGCTCGCGGCGGAAAAGAAACTCAGCGATAACTGGGGGATGCCGGTGGCGAACATGTGATGCACCCACAAGCCGAAGCTCAAGAACCCGGTGCCAACCAGTGCGAGCACGACCAGGCGATAGCCGATGAGCGGCGTGCGCGCCATCGTCGGCACGATCAACGACACCATGCCGGCCGCGGGCAGGAAAATGATGTAGACCTCCGGATGTCCGAAAAACCAGAACAGGTGTTGCCAAAGCAGCGGATCGCCGCCCTTCGCGGCGACAAAGAACGGCCAGTGGAACGCACGCTCGACTTCCAAGAGCATCGTCGCGAGGATCACCGCCGGAAAGGCAAAGATGATCATGCCGGCGAGAACGAGCATTGCCCACGCGTAAATCGGAAGCTTGTCGAGCGACATGCCCGGCGCGCGCGTGCGCAGAATGCCGACGACAATCTCGATGGCGCCGGCGATCGCCGAAATCTCGATGAAGCCGATTCCCAGCAGCCACCAGTCGGCGTTCACGCCGGGCGAGTACATGTAACTCGTCAATGGCGGGTTCATGAACCAGCCGCCGTCGGGCGCCTGGCCGAAAAACAGCGTGCAAAAGAATACGACGCCACCGACGAAGTACGCCCAGAACGCGTACGCGGAGAGCCGTGGGAATGGCAGGTCGCGCGCCGCGAGCATGTTGGGCAGCAGCAGGACGCCTATCGCTTCGACCATGGGCACGGCGAATAAAAACATCATCACCGTGCCGTGCATCGTGAAGAATTGGTTGTACGTCGCCTGGTCCAGCAACGTATTTTCCGGAACCGCGAGCTGGACGCGCATCAGCAACGCGAGCACACCTGCGCCGAGAAAGAACAAAAACGCCGTGCCCACATACATAAGGCCGATGTACGTGTTGTTGACGGCGGACAAGATCCTCCAACCGGACGGCGGCTTCCATACCGCCTCGAGCGCTGCCAGCTCGTCTGCAGGGCGCGGGAGCGCGTTGGGCAGTGTCATCGCAGACTTTCCAGATAAGCAGCCAGCGCGCGGAGTTCCTCCCCAGTGAAATCAGCGAACGAGGGCATGCGATTTTCCGGCTTCAGATGCTGGCTCGATGCAATCCAGCCGGCGAGCGTTCCGGCGTTGTTGGGCAGAATACCGGCGGCCAGTGATCTGCGACTGCCGACGTGCGTGAGATCGGGCCCGAGGACACCTGCGGCGGGGGTGCCGCGTACCGTATGGCAGGCGCCGCAATGGGGCACGAATAACGCTCTACCGCGCTCGTGCTGCTCGGTGTGCGGCACTTCTGCCGGCTCACGCTGAGCGGCGAGCCAGGCGTCGAATTCTAACGGTGTCTTGGCATCGACGTAAAACGCCATCTTGGCGTGCTGTGCGCCGCAGTATTCGGCGCATTGGCCACGGGACACGCCCGCTTGGTCGGCGGTTAAGCGCAGCACATTCACGCGTCCCGGAATCATGTCGAGCTTCCCGGCAAGATTGGGTAACCAAAAGCTGTGCAGAACGTCAGCAGTCGAAAGCGAGAGCTCGACCAGACGGCCGACGGGGATATGGATTTCGTTGGCGGTGACCAGTAGCGACTGACCGCTGGCATCGAGGTAATGCACGCGCCACCACCACATCTCGCCGGTCACGGCGATCTTCAGCGGCGTGGAATCCTTGCCGCCGACCAACGCACCGGCAACGCCAAACGTGTAGATTAGCAACACTGAGAGCGCCACTACCGGAAACACGACCCCGGCGCCGATGATGAGCTTCGTACCGGCAATCCAGGCGCGGCGTCGGGGCGTCGCGAAGAGCGCGTAGCCGGCCAACGCCATCACCGCAAAAAAAATCGCCGCGCCCCCGCCGAACAGAATCCAGGCAATAGTCGCGATCTGCCGCGCGTCCGGACCCTGCGGGTCGAGCGCCGATTGGATGCCTGTGCATCCGGCAAGCGGCAGAACGCTGAGCAGCGCGAAAACTAAAAGGCACGCGCGCGATTGACTAACCCTCGGGTGGCTGTCACAGGCCACTGACTCCCTCCCATTCCGCGCTACCGTAGCCGGATTCTTGCCCGCCAGCAACACGACAATTTACACTGGCACCCCAACTGTTGCGAAGCCTGCTTCAGTGCAACGGATTGCTAGCGCGCGTATTTTCAAGGACTAACGAGGGCCACGACGAGCTGATGTCGACCGAGTTCAAATGCAATCTCGCCGCGGTGCCGACCCCGCTGGCGCACGCCTGGGAGCACACGGTCGGCAGCGGGCGAGCCCTGCTCGGCTTGCGCGCGGACTGGCGCGAGCATCTGCTGCTCGCCCATGGGGAGCTGGGCTTTCGTCACGTGCGCTTCCACGGACTGCTCGACGACGACATGGGGACGTTGATCTGCCACAGCGAAAAATTGCTCTATTCGTTCTTTAACGCCGACAGCATTTTTAATTATCTGCTCTCGATCGGCATGAAGCCGTTCGTCGAGCTCTCATTCATGCCCGCAACGCTGGCCTCCGGCGACACTACCGTGTTCAGTTATCGCGGAAATGTGACTCCGCCTGCGGATTACCGCAAATGGGGCGCGCTGATCGACAAGCTGGTGCGGCATTGGCTCGAACACTACGGTGCGCGGGAAGTCGCGCAGTGGTGCCTCGAGGTATGGAACGAGCCGAATCTCAAAGCGTTCTGGACTGGCGGGAAGGCGGGTTACTATAAGCTCTACCAGACCACGGTGGAGGCGATCAAGAATATCGATCCGGGTCTCAAAGTCGGCGGACCCTCGAGCGCGCAAAACGCCTGGATCCCCGAGTTCTTGAGCCATTGCGATAAGCACAAGCTGCCCGTGGATTTCGTCACCACACATTATTACCCGACCGATGCCTTTGGCAAGATCGGCGCGGATACGCTCACCCAACTGCAACACGCGCCACGCGATGTGATGAAGACCCGGGCGCAGGAGGCAAGCGCGCAGACCCGCGGCTTGCCGCTGTACTACACCGAATGGAACGTAAGCTCGAACCCGCGTGATCCGCTGCACGATCAATCATTCGCCGCGGCCTTTGCCGCCAACATCGCGCTGTCGGTCGACCCCTTCGTTGCCGGATACAGCTTCTGGACTTTCACCGACATTTTCGAAGAGAATTATTTTCCCAGCGTGCCCTTCCATGGCGGGTTCGGCTTGTTGAATCTGCACGGAATTCCCAAACCGGTGTATCGGGCATTTCAGTTGCTGCACGGTCTGGGCGATACGCTCTATCCGGTTCAAGGGTCGCATGCGACGGTCGACGTCCGGGTCAGCGGCAGTGCGGATATCGTCACCGTGTTCCTGACCAATTACGCGATGCCGCGGCACGCGATCGCGAGCGAAAAAGTACGCGTGCGGCTGATCGGCGCGCCGCAACCGCTGGGCGCATTCTTGTCGCGCATCGACGATGCGCATGCCAACCCGCAGCAGGCGTGGCAGGACATGGGTGCGCCGGAATATTTGAGTCAGCGGCAAGTGGAAACATTGCAAGCTGCCTCAACCTTGACGGTCGAACCGCACGCGCTGCGCGTCGTCGAAAAGAGTATCGAGTTCGACGTCACATTGCCGCCGCAATCGGTCGCAGCGCTGAAGATCGAGTTTGCCCCTGGGGCCCTGCTTAGAGCTGTCCGTTAATAAGTCACCGTGTGCGGACGCGTTAGATTGAGCCTCGTGCGCGAAGCGAGGCCACGTTGGGTGGCTCCCCAAAGCGACTTTCTATCGCAACGTATCGAGAAACGCCGCGATGTCCTGCGCATCTCGCTCGGTCACGCGCAGATCAGGCATGGCGCTAGCGGGATCGATCGCTTGCGGTGAGCGCAGCCAGCGGATCATGTTCTCGCGCGTATTGGGGACAATCCCCGCGAGATAGCGTCGGGCAGCAATCCCCTCCAGCGACGGACCGACCGGATTAATCGCTGCGACGACTCCGGGAATGACGTGGCAGGTGACGCAGGCGTACTGCTGCAGCGCGACTTTGCCGCGTTCTATGTCTTCCGCTTCGGACGCAATGCCGGCGGATGCCGGCGCACGGCTAACAATGTCGCCGCGTTCCGCTTCCTGCACGCGTACCTTATATTCCCGCGGGCTTTGCAGCGGCAACGTCCGCACGAATGCCGCGACCGCCCACAAGTCGGCCTCGGCGAGCCGAAATTCCCAGGCAGGCATCCCTGACGTCTTGATGCCGAACTTGACCACCCAGAATATCTCCGCGGGATTTCGCCACTCGCGTGCCGTCAAGGCGAGGTTGGCGGGCGACGGCATCATGCCCAGGGCGAACGGTTCGGGCGCCACACCCGGCGCACCGTGACATTGCACGCAGTGGACACGGTACAGTCGCAAGCCATGCGCGACCAGCGCGGGGTCAGTCAACGGCGGTACCGAAATTTCTTCAACGTGGTGTTTGACCGATCGGCGCATCGCCACGCTGAGCAGCCAGTACACGGGCGCGGTGTGCTGTGCGGTGGCGGAAACGTTATAGACCCCGGAATAGATGAACAGTGCTCCTCCAGCGAGCGCCGTCAATGCAACCGCGATGAGAATGAATACCGTGCGCATGCCAGCGCTCAATCGGAGTGGTACAGATAGGCGGTCATCGCCTCGGCATCCTATTGCGTCACTTGCATGTCCGGCATCGCGGTCATCGGCGAGATCTCCTGCGGCGCCCGAATCCAGTGCGCCATGTTGGCCGGCGTGTTCGCCAAGACCCCGGCGAGGTAAACCCGCGCCCCCATGTTCACGAGCGGCGGCCCGACGTTTCCGTCCGCGCCGGCAATGCCAGGTATCCGGTGGCAAGCACCGCAGCCGTAGTGGCGGATAGCGCGGCGGCCCTGCTCGGGATCGCCGGTTGGCTGCAACGACATCTCAGCCGATTTTTCGCCGCAGGCGTGCAACATGCCGGCGACCGCGACGACAACGAAACAACGAGCGATTCGCGTTCGCGTCATGGTCTGAACGCTT
The DNA here is from genome assembly GCA_051003055.1 of Casimicrobiaceae bacterium. Classification (GTDB taxonomy): domain Bacteria; phylum Pseudomonadota; class Gammaproteobacteria; order Burkholderiales; family Casimicrobiaceae; genus VBCG01. The sequence continues at coordinate 3,589 of JBPCLS010000094.1, read as the reverse complement.
TGCCTGCTACCACGGCGACCGACCGCTTCTCGATCTCTCGCAACCATTGTGCGAGCAGCACCAATCCCGAAAGCAGCAGAATCGCTCCGGCCGGCACCCACATGATCAATCCACCGAGCTGCTGATCCGCGAGCGCGGTAAGGCCCCACCGGCCCGCCGATTCAATATAAATGGGGTACAGCACCGTTGGCGAAAACGTGAGCAACGCTCCCAGCAAGCCCGTGTGCAGCAAGGTCGTGAACACGTACAACACCGCGGTCCCGTCGGGGCGGCGACGCAGCAGCGCCCACCAGAACAGCACCGCGGAGCCGAGAAAGCTCGCGTGCTGCGCGTTGTGGATCGCGTCGCTTTCGAGGCTGGCTTGAAACAGCACCGGTGCGTGCCAACCCCACAGCACGATCGCGTGCAGACTCCACGCGGTCAGCGGCGCAGTCAGCCTGCGCCACACGGTCTGCCACCAGGCGGCCCGAAGTGATCCTGCAACGGCCTGCCGGGCGCGGCGGGGCAATCCCCATGCGAATATGGCCAGCGGCTTACCCAGCACCAGCAACGGCGCTGCCACCAGCATCAATAGTTCGTGTTGCAGCATGTGCATCGAGAACAACTCTTCGCCGAGCGCATCGAGCTTTGATCCCAATCCGATGACGAGGGCGAGCCAGCCTGCGCAGAACATCGCCGGTCGCCAGCGGGGCAGACCGCGGCCGAAACCCGACGATCGCCATAATGCCTTCAGACCCAAGCCATAGGCGCACCCCGAAAGCAGCAACAGCGCGAGCAGCCAGGGCTCACCGTTCCACGCCGCCCATTCCCCCTGCGCCACCGCGGAATGATCGGTATGCGCTGCCGCCGCCCGGGCGGCAGTGAGGGTCAGTACGAAAGGTATGCGTCTCGCCATGGATCGCAGGAATGAATCGCGCCCGCCGATGCCGCAAGCCGCGCGCTTCCCGTTCGCGGTCCGGTTCATGTCTATCTCTTGCATTCCTTGAAATGTTCCGGTAATTCTTGGCTGAACGCCAGCGCTAACCCGGTGCCACCCGATATGCAATCATAATTCCTTCGTTACCCTCAACTCTTTAATTTAACGTTATTGAGGAGTGTCGAAATGCCCGGCTTGGTCCAAACTCGAGTAGGCGTGTTATTGGCGAACATGATCCCTGCGGGGTCGAAGTAGGCACAGGGCGGGAAGGCGCGGCTTGAACAAGCGGCTTGAAGCCGATAGCGGCGAAGGAAACGTTCGGGACACGCTGGACGCGATTCGGCATGCCTTTTCCGAATTCCTGTGTGTGCCCACATGCATCATCACGGGATTTCTGCTGCTCGCCGCCGGCACTTACCTGCTGGACAGCAGTCAAGCTCGCTGGCTCGAGCCCGCGCGCGCGGTGCTGGAAACCTATATGTTCGCGGACGCGGAAGGAACGACCAGCTTGCTCTCCACTATCGCAGGCGGGCTTTTTACGGTGACTTCGATCACCGTGACCTTGCTCCTGATCGCGCTGCAACAAGCGGCGAGCGCACTGACGCATCAGGTCTACGATCAGTTCCTGCGCCGCCGGCACAATCAATTCTATTTTGGGTTCTTTGTCGGGCTTACGCTTTTCGCTCTGGTCACGTTGGCGACTGCGGGGCCAATCAATCCGGCGTTTGGCGGCGCCGTCACCATCGTTTTAACCGCGTTGGCGTTGTACATGCTGCTCGTGCTGTTCTACACGACGATCGATCAGATGCGCCCGGTGGTCATTATCGCGGCGATTCACGATCACGCGCTGCGGGCGCGCAAGGTCCAGAGGGGCCTCCTGCGCAAAACCCGGCGCACGTCAAGTTGCGCAGCGCCTTTGAGCGTTCCGGTTCACGCTATCAAGAACGGCTTCGTCACGCGTATCGACGTCGATGCGATCGCGGCGGCGGCGGCGCGCGCAGAGGCCGAGGTCGAAGTCGTGCTGAAGGTGTCGGTCGGCACCTACGTCGCGTTTGGAGAGGTTCTGGCCGAAATCAAATCCCACTTGGAGGCTGACGCAGACGCCGTCGGCAGCGTCTTGCACGATGCGATTCGGCCCGAACGGCAGCGCGATATCACGCTCGACCCGCTGGATGGGATCGAGGAGCTGGAAACCATCGCCTGGACGACGATCTCGACCGCGCAATCGGATCCGGATCCGGGACAGTTGACGATATTCATCCTGCGCGATCTGCTCGCGCGCTGGTCGAATGAACGCGACGAGGGGCCGGCGGTGCGTAAATTGCCGATAGTCTACGAAGACAATGTATTCGCGCGGCTCATGAATGCGTTCGAGTCGCTTACGGTCTCCTGCGCGGAGTCGATGCAGCACCAGAATATCGCCGAAATCCTGCGCAGCTTCGATCTCACGTTCGACCGGTTGCCGGAGCCGCAACAACGCCGCGCCGAAGACCTGCTGCTGCGCACGTTGACGGCTCTGGGCGATCACGTTCTCACTGCCGAGCTCGACGGGGCGCTGGTGGGCTTGATCGCCACGCTCAAGCGAGCCGGACGCGATAAGACCGCCGCCGCCATCGAAACCGCGCACGACCGGCTTGCGCGCTCAATAGGCAAGCTTGGGTCGCGTTCGACCCGCGTGTCTTAGCAAAAAAAACCCGCCGGGAGGGACTTGGCGGGCAAGGGGGATCTGGAAATCGTGAAGCCTAAAGTCCGCGCCACGGTGAGATGCGGCTCGCAGCCAGAAAAATGGCCGATGAGGGGATTGGTTACACGACGCTGCGGGCCGCGGTCACGCGGTGCTCGAGTTGTTCCAACGCAACGTCCTGCGCGCGCTTGTCTTCGTCGCGTCGTGCCGGTTGAGCGACGGTCGTCGTTGTCCCCTTGACGCCAGGCAACCAGTACTGAGCGAATTCCGGGGCGAACGTATTCATGATCGGCTGGTCGTTTTAGATTGACAATTTACGCAAAGCCAAACGAAGCAAGCGACATGCCAACCTTGATTGGCCGCTCGATAAACCGCGCAACGTCGCTGAATCAACGAGGAACGGTCGTCGGCGAGACGCGAGCCGCTCGACCAAACGGGTCTCACCCGTCCGATTGTCGCAAGCAACCGACACCTCTTGTGACGGTCGCGTTAACCTGCTGATTCGATTTGACAAGCGGTGTCGTGTTGCAACGACATCCGTTCCGTGACCAGCGTTTTAGCGCAACAGCCCAAGCATCGCCAACACATTCGCAGATTGCAACGACATCCGTTCCGTGACCCAGCGTTTTAGCTCTTGGGTTCCTTGAACATTGCCGGCTCGAGGCGATGGCGCTGCAGCAACTTGTAGAACTCCGTCCGATTTCGCTTGGCGAGCTGTGCCGCCTGCGTGACATTGCCGCCGGTGATCTTGAGTAGCCGGACCAGATACTCGCGTTCGAACGTCTTGCGCGCTTCTTCGAACGGCACCAGCGCCGCGGCATCCTCCTTGAGCGCGTTCTGCACGAGTGTCGCCGGAATCATCGTCGTCGTCGCCAACGCCAGCGCCTGTTCGAGCAAGTTGAGCAGTTGCCGGACATTGCCGGGCCACGGAGCGGCCACCAGCAACGCCATCGCGTCGGGCGCGAGCGTGGGCACCGGCCTGCGGTACC
>JBPCLS010000093.1:0-7062 GCA_051003055.1 Casimicrobiaceae bacterium | reverse complement strand
GTTGCCGGAGGCGCCTGGCTTGTTGTCGACGACGAGCGGCTGGCCGAGACGTTTGCCGAGCGGCTCGCTCAATGCGCGCGCGAGAATGTCGATCCCGGTACCCGGAGTGAACGGAACGACAAGCCTGATGGGTTTGGTCGGGTACGTCTGAGCCTGTGCCACCGCCGTCATCGCCGTCACGCCTGCCACGAGCACGAGCACAACTCGCGGCAAATAGTGAAATCGCCTCATGCTGACCTCCTTTTAGTCGCCCATCATTGACCGTGCGGAATCACCGCGTCGGGAGCGCGTAGCCGGCGACCCGTTTGTAACCGTCCGAAAGCGCCCGGATCTCCTGTTCGCTGATGACGTCCTCGATCCGCGCGAAAGGGCGATCGCCGGTGCGCTCGAAGACTTCGCGCAGGATCGCGTCGGGCGGATTGCGGCGATTCGCGAGCACGACATTGGCGGTCGCCTGCAGCCGCATCGCCTCGTATGCGCGTAGCGCGTCCACGACGTTGCCCCCGGTGGCCAGGCAGTAGGTAAGCGCACGTGCGTCGAGAATTGCCTGTCCCGCGCCATTCGATCCGCGTGGGACCATCGGGTGCGCCGCGTCGCCCAGCAGCGTCACGCGGCCGCGGCTCCACCAAGCCAGCGGATCCTGGTCGATCATCGGAAATTCTAGAATGGCATCCGCCGCGCGCAATAACGCCGGGACATCGAGCCAGTCGAAATGCCAGTCAGCGAACGCAGGGAGAAAATCGGCAAGTTGCCCCGGACGGTTCCAATCGCGCTGCGTATATTTGGGCGTTGCGATCTCGGCCACCCAGTTGACGAGCTGCAGGTCGGTGCCGTCGACGCGGTCGCGGATCGGATAGATCACCATTTTGCCGCTGGCGAGCCATCCCGCGCGAATCATGCTCGCGCCGGTCAGAATCGGTCGCCAGCGCGTCGTGCCGCGCCACATATTGACGCCTGAGTAACGGGGCTCACCTTCCTCCGGATGCAACTGTTTGCGGATGACCGAGTGCAGTCCGTCGCACGCCACCAACAGCCGGCCGCGTTGCGGAGGCCGCGTGCTTTTGCTGGCAGCATCATGAAAAAATACAATGACTTCGTTCTCGTCTTGCTCAAACCCCGTGCAGCGATGCGCCGTATGCAGGCGATCGGAACCCACGCGCTCTAGAAGTGCATTCAACAGGACTTGCTGCAGGTCGCCGCGATGAATGGAGAATTGCGGAAATTCGTACTCGGCGTGACGCCCGAGCGGCTCGCGATAGATGAGTTGCCCGAAGCGATTGAAGAATACGGCCTCGCGGGTTGCAATTGCCACATTCGAAAGTGCGTCCTCGAGGCCCAATTCGCTCAAGACGCGCGCGGCGTGCGGCAGAATGTTGATGCCGACGCCAACGGGGCGCAACGCTTCGGCGGCTTCGAACACGCGACAGGGGATTCCGGCCTGCTGCAGCGCCAGCGCCAAGGTCAGCCCGCCGACGCCGGCTCCGACAATGATTACGTCCACAGATGTCCGCGATCTCGTGCGAGTGCGACTCGAGGTTGACGCTTCGTGTTCGATCACCGATTATCACAGAATTATTACAGGCACTCGTCCAACTGGAGGATAAAACCAATGTTCGTCAAACCGCTCGTTTGCGCTGTGGCGCTCGCCTGTATCGCTTGGCCGGCAACAGCGCAACAAGTGAACGTCGCCTGCTCGATGCAGTCCGACTGGTGCACGCTGGCCGCCGTCGAATTCGAGCGGGAAACCGGCATCAAGGTGGCGCCTACATTCAAGGGATCCGGCGAATCGTTTGCGCAAATCGCGGCTGAACGCGCGAACCCCAAACTTGACCTTTGGTTTGGCGGTACCGGCGATCCCCATCTCCAGGCCGCGGAACAAGGTTTGACGGAGGAATATCGCTCGCCCCTTCTCGCCCAATTGCAACCTTGGGCGCAAAAGCAGGCGGAGCAGGCGAAGTATCGAACGGTCGGGCTCTATCTGGGCGCGCTCGGGATGGGTTACAACAGCGAGTTATTGGGAAAGAAGAAACTCGCGCCACCTGCTTGCTGGCGCGATCTGGTCAAGCCGGAATTCGCCGGTGAAGTGCAGATGGCCAATCCCAATGCCTCCGGCACCGCGTACACGGCGATCGCGACGCTCGTCCAGTTGTTCGGCGAGGAGGAAGCGTTCAAGTATTTGAAGGCTCTGCATCGCAACATCAATAACTACCCGCGCTCCGGCGTCGGCCCGATCAAGGCGGCCGCGCGGGGAGAGACCGTTGCTGCAGTCGTTTTCATTCACGACGTCGTGACCGAAGCGCAGGCGGGATTTCCGGTCAAGAGCGTCGCGCCGTGCGAAGGCACCGGTTACGAAATCGGCTCGATGTCCATCGTCAAGGGCGCGCGCAACCTCGAGAATGCGAAGAAATTCTACGATTGGGCGTTGACGCCGAAAGCGCAGGCGCTCGCGGCGCAGGCGAAACAGTTCCAGATCCCTTCCAACGTCAGTTCGCCCGTTTCACCGTTATCGCCCAAGATCGCCGAGATCAAGCTCATCAGCTATGACTTTGCCAAGTACGGGACGTCCGCCGAACGCAAGCGTCTGCTCGAACGCTGGGATCGGGAGGTCGGCTCTGCGCTCAAATGACGTAGTGTCCTTTCTTCGTTGCCAATGATCCGCGTTTGTCTGCTCGTTGTCGCCACCGCGCTGGCGCCCGCATTCGCGCAGGCGCAGGGCCAGCTCAATCTCTATTGCAGCTCGCCCAACACCGCCTGGTGCCAGGGGATGGCGGTGGGTTTCGAGAAGGCTACGGGGACGCGCGTGGCCGTCATACAAAAAGCGACTGGCGAAATGCTGGCTCAGATCAAAGCGGAGAAAGCCAATCCCAAAGGCGACATCTGGTGGGCGGGCGCCGCCGACAACTATCTGCAGGCGGCAGAAGAAGGTTTGCTCGACGAGTACCGATCGCCGAATGTTGCGCAGCTTCACGATTGGGCAAAGCGGATTACCGACTTGTCAGGCAACAAGGTCGCCGGGGTCTACGGCGGAATCTTGGCACTTGGGTACAACACGGAGCTTGCGGACAAAAGGAAGCTGCCGGTGCCCAAATGCTGGAAAGACCTTGCCTTGCCCGCGTACAAAGGCGAGGTCATGCTCGGCAATCCCAATTCGTCCGGCACTGCGTATCTGATGCTCGCGTCGTTCGTGCAGATTTTCGGCGAAGAGGAAGCTTTTCGTTTGCTGCTCGCCATACATCGCAACGTGAACCAGTACGCGCGCTCGGGAATCGGACCCATGACGGCGGTGACGCGAGGTGAGACTTTGGTCGGGAGTACGGTATTGCACGGTGTCATCAACGAAATCGTCAAAGGATTTCCCGTCGCCCCGATCCTGCCCTGCGAGGGTGTCGGGTACGAGGTCGGATCGATGGCGATCATCAAAGGCTCGCGCAATTTGGAGGCCGCCCGGCGCTTTTACGATTGGGCACTGACCACAGAGGCGCAAAAAATCGGTCTGGACGTCAAGGAATACGCGATTCCGACAAACCGGAGTGTGCCGCTGCCGCCTACGGTGCCCAAGCTCTCCGATATCAAAGTGATCGACTACGATTTCGCGAAGTATGGCTCCAGTGCAATGCGGAAACGTTTGCTCGAACGGTGGGAGAAGGAAATCAATTCGGCCGCCAAGTGAGCCGATGATTCGCCACCGTCGGCCGTTGCTTGTCTGGCTCGTCATCGGTGCGATCGGTTTTGTCCTTGTCCCCTGGTATGCACTGCAGGACAATGTTCTCGGCGTTGCCTGGCTTGCCAATTGGGCGAACAAGGAGACCGCCCCGGCGATTCTCCAGGTCTTCGTGCACCGCCGGCCATGGTTGCTGCCGTTAGGCGCACTTCTACTCGCCGGCGCGATGTTGCTCGCCGTGCGCTGGGAACGGCACACCCGAGCCAACGCGCTGATCGCCGTTGGCGCCGCCGGCTTCATCTACCTCCTGATTCAGGGATTTGCGATCGGTGCCACCGGCTGGTCGTTCGAGACGCTTGCGCGCGGGTTCGGCGCATTACCCACCGGACAATTTGGCATCGGTCTGGGGGCGACGTTGGTAGTTGCCGCTTTCGCGATGATCTTTGCGCTCGGTCTTGCGGAACGCGGGTTTTTCAAAAGCGACGCGTTCGTCGCTGGAAGCGTCGTGGCGATTGGCGTACTCATTGGCGTCTTCACGTTTTTCCCCGTATTCACCATTCTGATCCAGGCGTTCGAAGGCAACGACGGTGCGTTCTCGCTTCCGGCGCTCGTAGCGCGCCTTTTCACGGAAAAAATCTGGGGTTTCAACTGCCTGACCGGCGGCACCCGCTGTGGCGTGGCATGGAATACGCTGCTGCTTGCCGTGTTGTGCGCGTTCGCGTGCACCGCGCTGGGACTCGCGTTCGCGCTGATCGTCACCCGAACCCGTTTTCCGTACAAGAAGTTGCTGCGCGTGTTGTCGGTGCTGCCGATCATCACGCCACCGTTCGTCATCGGCCTCGGTCTCATCCTGATCTTCGGTCGCTCGGGCCTCATCAATCAGTTTCTGGAGTGGGCTTTCGAGATTGCAGGGACGCGCTGGATCTACGGCATGCAGGGCGTGCTCGTCGCCCAGATATTTGCGTTCACGCCGATCGCATTCCTGGTGCTGATTGGCGTGGTCGAAGGCGTATCGCCGTCGTTGGAAGAAGCGGCGCAAACGTTACGCGCCGACCGCTGGCGAACGTTTGTCGATGTATCACTGCCGCTGATGCGGCCCGGCCTCGCCAATGCCTTTCTCATCAGCTTCATCGAATCGATCGCGGATTTCGGCAACCCAATCCTTCTGGGCGGCAATTTCGGTGTGCTGTCGACCGAAATCTTCTTCTCCGTGGTCGGCGCGCAACTCGACCAGGGCCGCGCCGCAACGTTGGGAATCGTGTTGCTGATGTTCGCGTTGGGTGCGTTCTTCCTGCAACGCCGGGTACTGGGCAAGAAGGTCTATACAGCCCTCTCCGGCAAGGGCGATTCGGGCTTGCCGACCGAGTTGCCCGATGGCGTGCGTCGCGTGTGCTACACGGTAGCGGTACCGTGGGCGTTGCTGACCGTGGTCATCTACGCAATGGCACTGGTCGGCGGCTTTGTCGAAACATGGGGGCGAGACTACACGCTCACGTTCAAACATTTCGTCAAAGCGTTCGGCGTCGAATGGGGGCCACATGGCATTCTTTGGGCCGGTGCGGCCTGGAACTCGTTCTGGACGACGGTCAAACTCTCGGCCATCGCGGCGCCGCTGACGGCCATCGCCGGCATTCTCGCCGCCTACCTGATCACCCGCCAGAAGTTCGTCGGCCAAGGCGCATTTGAATTCGGAACGATGCTGTCGTTCGCCATTCCGGGCACGGTGATCGGAGTTTCTTATATCCTGGCGTTCAACGTGCCGCCAATCGAGATCACGGGCACCGCAATCATCCTTGTCGTGTGCAATATCTTCCGCAACATGCCGGTGGGCGTACGTGCGGGGATCGCGGCGATGGCGCAGATCGATAGGAGCTTGGACGAGGCTTCGACGACGTTGGGCGCACGCGGAGCCACGACGCTGCGGCGCGTGCTGCTGCCGCTGCTCAAACCGGCTGTCGTGGCGGCGCTCGTCTACAGTTTCGTGCGTTCGATGACAACGGTCTCGGCGGTGATTTTCCTGGTATCCGCCGAATACGAATGGGCGACGACGTATATCATCAACCGCACGATCAACGGCGATTACGGCGTCGCGATTGCCTACAGCGCCGTGCTGATCGTGCTCATGGTGATCGTGATCTACCTGATCCAGCTCGCCGTCGGTGAGCGCAGACTGGGACGGCGAGGCGCCGCCGCGACAGCGCCCGCGGCGTCCATCGGTCCCATCGGCGGCAGCGCCGCCTGAAGCAGGCCAGACACACGAACAATTCCATGGCCGCCGCTTCGATCGAATTTCAAAACGTCAGCAAGCTCTATGGGGACGTCGCCGCGGTTCGCGATATCTCATTTTCCATCGCACCGGGCACGCTGGTGACGCTGCTCGGGCCGTCGGGCTGCGGCAAGACGACCACACTCCGCTTGATCGCCGGTCTGGAGCTGCCGTCGCGCGGCGTTATTCGCATCGGCGGACACGATGTCTCGCAAACGCCGGCGTCCGAGCGCGATGTGTCGATGGTATTCCAGAGCTATGCGCTGTTTCCGCACATGTCGGTGCTGGAAAATGTGCGCTATGGGCTCGTCGTCTCCAAGATGGCCAAACCGCAGGCAGACGAGCGCGCGCGCACCACACTGGCGACTGTCGGCCTGACCGGCTTTGACGATCGCCTGCCTTCGGAACTGTCAGGCGGGCAACAGCAACGCGTCGCCGTCGCGCGAGCGCTGGTCCTCGAACCGTCCGTGTTGCTGTTCGACGAACCATTGTCGAATCTCGATGCCCGATTGCGGCGACAGATGCGCGAGGAAATTCGCGATCTGCAGCGACGATTGTCATTGACGGTCGTCTACGTGACGCACGATCAGGCAGAAGCAATGGCTGTCTCCGATCGCATTATCGTCATGAACAAAGCCGCGATCGCCCAAGAAGGCGCGCCGCGCGAACTCTACGAACGGCCGCGCGACCCATTCGTTGCCGGCTTCATGGGCGATGCCAATCGCGTGCGTGGACGCCTGACCCGCCGCGACGCGACGATGGGTGATGTCGCCTTGGGCGATACGCTGCTGACGCTGCCGCATCGCGACCTGCCGGACGGCGATATCGACCTTTCCATCCGCCCAGAAGCGATCGAATTTTGCAGCGACGGACCGGGCGCGATCACGGCTACCGTGCAGAAAGCGGCGTACCTGGGTGGCGTGATCGAATACACGCTCGACACGGCGGTTGGCGAGCTTTTCGTGATTTCTACGGCCGTCGAGGCGCCTCACCCGGTCGGCACCCGCATCGCAGTCGCGCTGGCGCGGCACGGCGTTGTCGTGATCCCGCCCGACCAAAAAAAAGCGTGAGCCCAAGCGGCTCGGCCCCACGCGGCCGCCCTTTCCTGTTCCGAGGCACGCCCGCTCGCGTTTCG
>JBPCLS010000092.1:0-6131 GCA_051003055.1 Casimicrobiaceae bacterium | reverse complement strand
GCGCGCGAGCTGGCGGCGATGAAGCTCGATGCCGTGGTCACCACCTGCACGCCTTCGACTCGCGCCGCGCAGAAGGCGGTCGGCTCGATGCCCATCATCATGGCGGCCGTCGCCGACCCCGTCGGACAGAATCTGATCGCGAGCCTCGCCCGGCCGGGCGCCAATCTCACCGGGCTCTCCAGCCAGGCCGAGGACATCATGCCCAAGATGCTGGAGCTGTTCGCCAGCGTCCTGCCCAGGCCAATTACGGTCGCAGTGCTCACCGACGCGGGAAGCGACGTGCACCCGCGCATGTGGCAAGCGCTCGGCCCGGTCGCGCAAACGCTGAAAATAAAACTGGTCAAGATCGACGTCGGAAGGCCCGGCAGCGTGAGCGCTGCGCCGGCCGCATTCGAGACGGCGGTGCGCGAAAAGGCGGGCGCGATCTTCGTCCTGCCCGACGAACCGATGTTTTTGACCACGCGCGCGGAAATCGTGGCACTTGCGGCCAAGCACCGCCTGCCTGCGTTCTATGGGGCCAGAGAATACGTGGACGAAGGCGGCCTGATGAGCTATGGCGAAAATCTGAGGAGCGCCTACCGCAACGCCGCCACCTACATCAGCAAAGTGGCCCATGGCGCGAAACCCTCCGATATTCCAGTCCAACAGCCGACCAAGTTCGAGTTGGTGGTCAACATGAAAACCGCTAAGGCGCTCGACATCACCATCCCGCAATCGGTATTGATCAGCGCCGACCAGGTAATCGAGTAGAACCTGTAAAACAGAAACGTGTCGATCAGGCTCGAGCACATCCGCAAATCGTTCGGCCCGGTCGAGGTGCTGAAGGACATCAGCCTCGAATTCCCCGAGCGTGAATTCATTACCCTGGTGGGACCGAGCGGCTGCGGCAAGACCACGCTGCTGCGCATTCTCGCCGGCCTGGAAACCGCTTCGAGCGGCGCGATCTTCCACGGCGAACAGAAAGTCAGCGACCTTGCGCCAGGCAAGCGCGACGTGGCCATGGTGTTCCAGAGCTATGCGCTGTATCCGCACATGGACGTGTTCCGCAACATCGCCTATGGCCTCAAGGTACGCGGCACCCCGAAGGAGGAGACGGAGCGTCGCGTGCGCGAAGTGGCCAGGGTACTGGAAATCGAGCACCTGCTGCAGCGCAAGCCCAAGCAGCTCTCTGGCGGCCAGCGCCAGCGCGTCGCGCTGGGCCGCGCCATGGTGCGCAAGCCCTGGCTGTTCCTCATGGACGAGCCGTTGTCGAACCTCGACGCCAAGTTGCGCGTCACCATGCGCGGCGAACTCAAGCGCTTCCACCTGCGCCTGGAAACCACCACGGTTTATGTCACCCACGACCAGCTCGAAGCCATGACCATGTCGGACAAGATCGCCGTCATGGACAAGGGCGAGGTACAGCAGTACGCGACGCCGGCCGAGGTTTACAACCGGCCGGCCAACATTTTCGTCGCCGGTTTCATCGGCAGCCCGCCAATGAATTTCCTCGCCGGCGCGGCCATCTCAGGCGGCGAGTTGAATCTGGATTGCGGCGATGCCAAGCGCGCCGCCATCGCCGCCTCGCCCCTTGCGGGCAACGAGCCGCGCGAAGTCGTGCTCGGCGCGCGCCCGCAGGATATTGCCGTGCATATGTCGGCCGTGCCGCACACCATTGCCGCCCAGGTATCCCTGGTCCAGTTGCTCGGTTCGGAGAAACTCGTGGATTTCAATTGCGGCATCAGGGAGCAGGTCACCGCGCAGGTGAAGGCCGACTCCCTCCTGGAAGCCGGGCAGAAAGTTTGGATCGGCTTGGATCCGGCAAAACTGCACGTCTTCGATCCGGCCTCGGGCCGCAACCTCCTGCTGGAGAATTGAACTGAGCAATAAGGACGACCTGCGCTACGCAGAGGCTTCGCTGCGCGCACTGCTGGCCGAACGCCATGCGTTCGTCGCGGCGCCCACGCCCAAGTACTGAGCGCCATGGCGCGCACCCGCGATGGCGGCAATGTCACCGTGCGCGATGTCGCGAAGCTCGCACGCGTCTCCACCGCGACGGTATCGCGTGCACTCAGCCGGCCGGACATGGTGCGGTCGGGGACGCGCGAGCGCATCCAGCGAGCCATAGAGCGGCTCGACTACGTCTCCGACGGCGTCGCGCGCGCGCTCAGCACGCGGCGCACGCATACCATCGGCGCGGTAATCCCGACGCTCAACAACGCCATCTACGCGGTCAGCACCCACAGCCTGCAGAAGACCCTGGAGCAGGCCGGTTACACGCTGCTGCTGGCCTGCCACGAGTTCGACCTCGCCGCCGAGGCGCGCATGCTGCGCGCCTTCGCCAGCCGCGGCGTGGATGCCCTGGTGCTGGTGGGCACGCGGCACAATGCCGAAACCCGCAAGCTGCTGCCCAGCCTCGGGCTGCCCTACGTCTTCACCTGGGCGATCGACCGCGCGCGCCGGCATGCGAGTGTCGGCTTCGACAACCGCGCGGCTGGGCGCATGATTGCCGAGTACCTCCTGCAACTGGGCCACAAGCGCATCGGCATGGTCTCCGGCGTACTTGCGGGCAATGATCGCGCGCGCGATCGGATGCTGGGGGTGAAAGCGGCGCTGGAACGCGCCGGCCTGGCGCTTCCGCCCGAAAGCGTGGTGCAGGCGACCTATTCGCTTGAAAGCGGGCGGGCGGGCCTGGCCGAACTATTGCGCACACAACCCGTAAGCGCGGTGGTGTGCGGCAACGACGTACTCGCCATCGGCGCCATCCAGGAAGCGCAGCGCATGGGCCTCGACGTGCCGGGCGAACTGTCGGTCACCGGATTCGACGACATGGAATTCGCCACCGTGGTCACGCCCGCACTCACCACGGTACGCTTCCCCATCACCGATATCGGCGTGGAAGCTGCGCGCCATATCATCGAACGCCTGGACGGCAAGGCCAGGCCGCGCTGCATCGAACTGCCGCTCGAGCTGGCGGTACGGCAATCGGCGGCCGCGCCTCGGCGGAAATGATTTCCGGCGTCCCTGTCGAAGCCCCCGGGACCGGATGCAGCGGACGCGGCCCTAGAGGACGCCCTTTTCCCGGAGCGCCTTGTCCACCCAGCTACGGTCCAACGTGATGGACACGAGCTAACCGATTTTCCGCGGGTCTGTCGCGTTAGCGTGTCCAGTTCTCGACCTTTAGCCCCGGCACCCGTTCGAATTCGCCAACATTGTTCGTCACCAACACTGCGCCCATGCTGCGTGATTGCGCGGCGATCAACAAGTCGTTGGCGCCGATCATGTTGCCACGGACCTTCAAATCGGCTTGGATGTCCGCGTAGTGTTCGGCCGCCTCGCGGGTCCAGTCGAGCACGGCCAAGTATCGGATGAATGCATCGAAGGCGATACGGGCCTCTCTGGGGCGGGTCGAGAGACGCGCGCCGTACAGAAGCTCCGCGACCGACACGACGGAGACCGCCTGCTCCGCGAGCGGCGTTGCCCGCACGCGGTTAAGCAGCGAGAGAAACATCCGTTTCATGACGTACGAGCAGGTGTCAGTGTCGAAGATATAAAGCACCCTCAGAACTCGCGCTCATGGACCGGGAGGTCCTCAATGCCTTCCATGAAATCCGCCGGCGCGACGGGACCCTGCGCAAAGTAGGCGTCCCAGTTCGTCGGACGGGGCGACAGAATCACTGTGTCGCCCTCACGGCGGATGTAGACCTCGCTGACCGAGAATTGGAATTCCTTGGGGAGGCGCACAGCTTGGCTACGGTTATTCAGAAAAATCTTCGCGGTCCGCTCCATCAGTCATCCCGAAAAAAGGTATATGCCATTGTATATGGCAGGGATTCCTAGATCAAGTCAATGGTGCGCTTTGGCGATGATGCCTGTCGAACGCGTGGTTGACGGCGCGTCCGGACTCAACGACGCATAACCAGTTCCTTGAGCGCGCGCGGTTTCTGTCGAAGGCTCATGGAGTTGCGAGTGTCGGGCGTTCTTACACTGCGCGAACCGATCAAATCGAACGACGACCTAGTTCGCTGATTACGTTGACTTAAGCTAATCCGGTCCGATTTATGCTAAACCTGCGATGCCGTGAATAGGGGCTTGCTCGCAGTGACGGTCCTGGCCGGTTTCTGCGCAATCCGTTTCGAGTGCACCGCCAACAGATCAAGCTTCAGTGAGGTCTCAATGAACATATCATCCTTGATCGGAATCCTCTTCCTCGCGCTCGCGTCGACCAGTGCGTATGCGGTACAACCTTTGCCGGTCCCCGAGCCCGGTATTCTGGAGTTGCTGGCAGTCGGGGCCGTCGCGGTCGTGCTCTCGTTGAGGAAGCGAAAATAGACAGCAGCACACAGTCTGTAGGGCAGTAACGATTTCGTAGGTCCGAGTCACTCCCAATCATTACTTGGGAGTTAGGTTCTTAGCGACGATGCAATCCGTCAAGAGCTCTGCCACTCGCCGAGCACCCCCTTCATTGAAGTGGCAATCATCGTAGAAGAACTGAGTTCGGGGCGGTATGCTTTCCGCAATCCGGCAAAGCGGCAAGCCGACGCTCGTAGCGAAATTGCGCAGCCATGAATTGTAGAGTTCCGCCAAGTAGATCATGTTCTCGAGCGTAAGCGTGTAGTCTTCAAACGGCGGCGTCATCCACAATCGGCGGCGCAGCTCGCCTGAGATGTCGGCATGATAAGCGCTCGGTTGGTCCAGCAGCAGACATGCCATATTCCGCGATCGGCAAAACGCCGCAATCTCATCAGCGTATCGCCTGTAGTTGCCCGAAACGTCTCTCGGATAAAATTTCCGAGATGAGGCGCGGTTGAGTGAATCCATCTGCTGAACGTAGTGCCTCACGTCGAACTCTTTCGGCCCTGCGTTTTTCGCGAACAGCTTCAAGCCGCCTCGGTATGCGCGCGCCAGAAGCGAGTGCCGCAGGTCCACGTACTGAAGCAAATCACTGGCTGAGCGCGCAAAAGGATCGTCGCCTATTCGGATGTGGCGTATCCAATCGTTGATCCCCATCATGATAAGAATAAGATCGGGCTGATACTTCTCGACTTTGCGCAACGTGCGAATGTGCTGCTCGGCGCGCATGCCTGACACACCCGTATTGATTGCTTCTATTCTGCGGCCGGAGATTGCCTGGAGCTTCTCGCCAAGTATGGCGACCCACGTCTTCTCGTCATGCAAAAGGATCTGCTCCGTGCTGCTGCCGCCGATAGCAAAAACGCGAAATGTCCCCTCGGGCTTGTGGTCGTAATCGATGAGTTTGTTGGTGCGATATCCTTTCGAATCCGTGCTAATGAGCTGGATGCCGGTAAAGCCTGGACTAAGGTCGCCTGCGATGCGCAGCTCCTCGCGATAGTTGGGCGGCAGCCCAGGCGCAGGGTCGTAAGAGAACGGGATAGTAAGAAGATTGCCTGCAATAAGGAACACAGTGAATTGCGTCCATATCGAAGGTGTTCGGTGCAATGTTGTGACAAGCAAAATCAAGAGCAGACTGGCGCCTATAGCGACATACCTGACATCTCCGTCGGCGATTGCTGGATAACACGAAGCCGCGACTCCGAAGGCCAGGGTCGCGAGTAACGCTCTTAGAAGGCGCGGGATCGGTTGAACTGAGAGTAAATCGTTTTTCATCTCCGGCGTTTTCTAGATCGAGCTCGTGCGAAATCGGTGGATTCTCGATCACGGTCAATCGAGTTCGAACTTGCCTTCGTAGCGCTCGCGCAAAGCCGGATCCTGGTCGTCCTTACGCAGGAAGCAGTTGCCCACGGCCAGCGCGTCGATCTCGGTGCCCATGAAGCAGCGGAACGCATCCTCGGGTGTGCATACGATCGGCTCGCCGCGCACGTTGAAGCTGGTGTTGACGATCACCGGACAGCCGGTCAGGGCCTTGAAGCGGCTGATCAGCGCGTGATAGCGCGGGTTGGTGTCGCGGTGCACAGTCTGGATACGTGCCGAGTAATCAATATGGGTCACCGCGGGAATGGACGATCGCGGTACGTTGAGACGGTCGATCCCGCACAGCGCTTTCTGCTCGTCAGTCATCGGAATGCGGTGCTTCGGCGCCACTTTCGCCACCAGCAACATGTACGGGCTGTCCACGTCGAGGTCGAACCACTCCGCCACGTCCTCGTGCAACACCGAAGGCGCAAAAGGCA
>JBPCLS010000091.1:0-7825 GCA_051003055.1 Casimicrobiaceae bacterium | reverse complement strand
CCTTTATTTCAATCCTCGTCCGGTCACCGATCCGGGCGAGATCGAATCGTTGCTCAACGCCCCATGGTAGGAGGAGAACGACGCATGAAAGCCACACCCATCGGAAAAACGCTAGGTGCCTCGATCGAGGGACTTGACCTCTTGAAGACGCTTTCCAACGAAGAATTCGATTTCGCGTACAAGGCGCTCGCGCAGTTCGGTGTGCTGCGCTACCCCAACCAGCAGCTGACCTCGAAGCAGCTGCGCGACTTCGCTGAGCGCTGGGGTGACCTGGAGGTCAACGTCGCGGGCGCGTTTCAGGATCCCGAATTCGCCGAGGTCATGATCCTGTCCAACATTGTGGAGAACGGCAAGCCAATCGGTTTCGCCGACGCAGGCCAGAGCTGGCACACCGACATGTCGTACAGCCGCATCTACGCGTTTTGCAACATCCTATACGGCATCAAGATCCCGCGCCGCAACGTTGAGCCGCTCGGCAATACCGAGTTCTGCGATCAGCAGGCCGCCTACGAAGGACTCTCCGACGACTTGAAGAAAAAGCTCGCGGGCAAGACGGTGCTGCACGACTTCAACAAGTTCTGGGAGATGATGCGGCGGGAGAAAGGAAGTGCGCGGCCGCCCTTGACCGAGGCGCAGCGCGCGGCCAAGCCGCCGACATCGCATCCCATATTCCTGAAGCATCCGGTATCGGGCAAGACTTGCTTGTACGCCAATCCCGGCTATGCAATGCGTATCAACGAGCTTCCGGAAAGGGAGAGCGACGAGATCCTCGAGTTCCTGTTCGAGCACCAGACGAAGCCCGAGTACCGCTACGCCAATCGCTGGCAAGAGAACGACGTGCTCATGTGGGACAACATGCGCACGATCCATAATGCGGTGGCAGACTACCGGGCCGAGGAAGAACGCTACATCAAGCGCTGCCAAGTCATGGCGACGCGCTTCCTGGAGGGACAGGCATGAAAACGATACTGAAGTCATTGCTACTGGCTACGCTGGCATGTGCGAGCGTGGTCGCCGGCGCGCAGGATTATCCGACCAAGCCGATTCGCCTCCTGGTCGGATTCGCTGCGGGCGGGCCGACTGACGTCATCGGCCGCATCATCGCGCAGGACATGACCAGCCAGCTCGGCCAGTCTGTCATCGTCGAGAACAAGACGGGCGCCAATGCGCTCATAGCGACCCAGGAGGGGAAACGCGCGACCCCGGATGGCTATACGATCCTCATGACGACGCTTTCGCACAACGTCAACGCGATCTTGATGGCCGACAAGAAACCCTACGAGCCGATCGCCGACTTTGCGCCCGTCAGCCTCGTCTGTTATCTGCCGCTCGTGATGGTTACGGCGTACGAGTCGCCATTCAAGTCGGTGCAGGACGTGATCAAGGCCGCAAGGGCGAACTCCGGCGGCGTGTCGTACGCCTCCGCTGGAAACGGCGGCTCTGCGCATCTCGCGGCCGCGCTAGTCGCGACCCAGTCCGGCACGCAGATGATCCATGTGCCGTTTCGCGGCAACGCACCTGCGCTAACAGAAGTTATCGCCGGCCGCGTGAGCTTCATGTTCTACCCGATGGTTGGCATCGCCGATCAGGTCGAGAAGAAGCGCCTGAAAGCGCTCGCGGTCAGCACCGAGAAGAAGCATCCGGATTACCTGGGCGTTCCCACGATGGCCGAAAGCGGCTTCCCGGGTTTCGAGCAGTACACGCAAGGCCTCGGCATCGTGGCGCCCAAGGGCACGCCACCGGCCATCATCGACAAGCTGAACAAAGCGATACGCGCTTCGCTCGCCAAACCGGAAACAAAGGAGAAGCTGAAGCAGCTTGGGGCCATCACCGAAGGCGGCACCACGCCCGCGGAGTTCGCGACATGGCTAAAGGGAGACGCTGAGCGCTGGCAAAAGGTGATCAAGGCGGCGAACGTCAAAGCTGAAGAATAGATGAGCGTTCCTGTCCCGCAGCCGTCGGCCGAAATTGCGGCCGAGGCTGCGCCCCGGCCAGCAGTATCACGGCTTATCCCGCCGCGGGTGGCGCGCGCGTACTCGATCGAGGACCTGCGCAGCCTTGCGCGTAAGCGATTGCCGCGTGCCGTCTTCGATTTCTTCGATGGTGGCTCCGAAGACGAGGGTACGCTACGCGACAACCTCGCGGCGTACTCGCGCGTACGGCTGATGCCCAGAGTGCTCGTCGACGTCGCGAAGGTCGACACCCGCACAGTGCTGCTCGGTGCGGAGTCCAGCCTGCCAATCGCGGTCGCGCCGACCGGGGCCGTAGGCTTCGGCTGGCGCGGCGGGGACGTTGCGATCGCGCGCGCCGCGGCTGCCTTCGGGATCCCGTACGCGCTGTCGACGTCGGCGACGGCCTCGATCGAGCGCATCGCCAACGAGGCGCCGGGGCGCCTGTGGTTTCAGGCCTACATTCTCAATCGGCGTGATTTCACGCTTTCGCTGATCGATCGCGCCCGGAAATCGGGCTACGAGGCGCTGATGATCACGGTTGACCTTGCGGTGGGCGGCAAGCGCGAGCGCGATTTTCGCAACGACTTTTCGATCCCGTTCAAGTTTACGCCGAAGAACGTGCTCGACTTCGCGTCGCGGCCGATATGGGCGCTCGACATGCTGTTTCGTGGCGTGCCTGCGCTCGAGAATCTCACCGGGTTCGCGCCCGCTGCCGCGAGCGCCGTGTCGCAAGCGTCCTCGGTCGGCCGCAACTACGATCCGTCGTTCGATTGGGACCGCCTTGCGGAGATCCGCGACCATTGGCCAAGAAAGCTCATCGTGAAGGGCATCGTTCGGCCAGACGATGCGCGGCGCGCCGCGGCGCTCGGCGTCGATGCCGTGGTCGTGTCCAACCACGGCGGGCGCCAACTCGACGACGGCATCGCAACACTCGATGCGCTGCCCGACGTGGTCGCTGCCATCGGCAACAATGTTAGCGTTCTCGTGGACGGTGGTATCCGTCGCGGCCGCGACGTCGTCAAGGCGCTGGCGCTCGGTGCGCGGGGAGTGTTGATCGGACGGGCGACGCTTTACGGGGCATGCGCGGCGGGTGAAGCCGGTGCTCATCGAGCCCTCGAGATTCTGCGTGAGGAACTGGTGCGGACCATGCAGCTCTGCGGCGCGCCCACGGTCGCGGACATTGGTCCTGACCTTGTGACGAGGTAAGCCCGGCATACTTCTCCGGCACCGCCGGACCGTAGCCTTCTCGGCCCGAGCACGGGCGCGGA
This sequence comes from Casimicrobiaceae bacterium, assembly GCA_051003055.1. GTDB lineage: Bacteria > Pseudomonadota > Gammaproteobacteria > Burkholderiales > Casimicrobiaceae > VBCG01. Next base: position 4,605 of record JBPCLS010000091.1, on the reverse strand, counting down.
TGGCCAGAAGCCGGTCGCGCGTTCGCTATCGCCTATCGCCTATCGCCTATCCGCCCAAGGCGCCATCGCCGATCGCCTGCGGCCTGTCTTCACAGCGCCAACGGGTTCGTGCCGGCGTTGGCGATGCGCTCCTGGTGCTTCTTCGGCAGCAGCGCGTGCACTTCGAATGTCGCGGGGATTCCACTCGGCCCACTGGTTGATCAGCTCGTGCATCGTCTCGTGCGAGTCGGCCTGGTTCCGGCTGGGGTGTTGAAGCCCGTCACTGAGTTCATCGCGCACGGACCCCGTGCTGGTCTTCCCGAAGCCCAAATGGTTACGCGCGCCGCGGTTGAGCGCGCATACACAAGCAAGGGAGAAGAAGACCATGTCGGTAACCTCGGTGGTGGCCGGACGTCGACGTGGCGAAAACCGACCTCGATGTCGCGGTGCTGGGCGCGAAACTCGATGCCGCGCGGTTGCTAACGATGCCGACGGCCATTCTGCGTTGGCCGGCGTTGCAGTCGTTGCGCGCTGAACTCGTGGCATGGAATCCACCGGTGGGTGAGGCGGCTTGACCGATTCGCTGCAGGCCGCCGGGCTGGCGGTCGCCGTCATCAATCCGCGCCAGACGCGCGATTTCGCCAAGGCGATGGGCCAACTGGCGAAGACCGATCGCATCGATGCTCAGACTCTTGCCGAACTGGCCGCTCTCCGGGTTCATCCGTCCCTTGGGCTAACGCTGACACCAACGCTCGACCCTCTAGGACCGTTTATCCCTTGAAAATAAAGGCAAACGGCCCGCGAAGGCCGTTTGGGAGACGTGGTTGGTGGAGTGGCGAGAATCGAACTGCGCGGTTCCCCCTATGAAAAGGCGGCCGCTCGTTTGACTTGGGCCGCGGTTACCCGACCTGTTACCTGTTCGTCTCGAGTATGCGGAATCAGAGAATCGACCCGCGGTCCGGGTCGTAAGAAAGCGGCGGAACGGGACGCACAAACGCCCCGCCCGCCTGACCACAACGCACTACCGAAGGAGTGCACCATGGCTAAAGCAAATTCTACGGTCGTCCGCGACCACAGCTATCAAGACCTTAACCCGCTGTTGGAATGGGACTCCGACGGCGCGATCGACCTCGAAGAATCGGTCGACAACATCGCAAGGCTCAGCGCGTTTCTCGAGGATCTCTACACGATCGGGGACATCGGCGGCAACGAGCGCTTTTCCTCCGGCATGTTCTTAGTGCAAGGCATGATGACGGCGGCGCTGGATCATATGAGTGCGCAAATCGAGCGCAAGCGTGAGTCGAAACGCGATCCGGAGTTGAGCGAACGCCTGCATCGCCTGCGGGGCGATTCATGAGCCGTGCGTCGGTATCCCCCTTCAACGATCTCGACCTGGCGCGCCTGGCCGCGTGCTACGGCCTGCTCGCATGCGCCTCGCTCGACTTGGGCGTTAAGGCCGAGGGTTCCGCGAAGCTCACGCGTGCGCTCGCCGAGTTACGGCCGCCCGTGACGTGCTCGCGGAGATCGTCGGCCGAATCGTGAAGCTACCGTTGCTCGCCGGCAATGAGGAGCTCGCCTCGGACGCCGAAACCATCCGCGCGATGGTTTTCCATGAAAGGCGCACGTACGAGAGCGAGTGGGAGTATTACCGCAAGCGCGAGACGGGAAAGCGGAATGCAGCGCCCGGGGGCGCGTCATGAGCCCGCGCCTAACCTACTCGGACGGCGTCGACCTCGCGATCGAGCTGTTACGCGAACTCGAAGCGGGGGACGCGCCGCACCGCTGCGCCCTCCGGGCCGAGCACCGGCCGGCGGGTTCTTCTCGCAGGATATTCAGCCGGAGTCGCGATGAAGAAATCGCTACTTGTGGCTCGATTCCACGACCCCGGCCGCGGCGGCGTTCATTCCGGCTGCCGTACGGGTCGGAAACATCCGATTCTGGGCCGATAAGTCCGGAAACTCGCCCCAAGACCGCATATTGACGAAAGTGTTACCGAACACTTTCATCGGCGTCCCAGGCGGCAGGTTGCGCCACTTGCCGAACTGGTTGACACCCGCGCCATGAGCGGGTTCCGGCGGAGCAGCCTTGCGATCGAAGATTACAGAGTTCTGGGTAAATTCGAAGCTAGTAGGAAGGATCGACCGGGCCGGATTGGACGAATCGGAAGCCTCGACGCCGATGGCGATCGACTCCGCGTTGTCGGTGTTGACACCCTTCTGAATGGTGTTCCGCCTCAGCACGATAATTCCGCCGTTGGGCGCCTCGAATTCGCGTGAGTAGCGTCCTTCGCCGCCGAGGAGCCTGCTGTCCTCGACGGTCGTTTTTGCCGCACGGCTCTTCACAAGGTGGCCGAGTCGGCGCAGGTTGGTGACCGTCACCCGGCGAATGACAAGCTCAACGCCAAGGCCCATGTAGACCCCATGGCTCAAATCCGTGCCGCAACAGGCCTCTTCAATCAGCCCGTCCTCAAGTACCAGTTTGCCACCACGATTGCCGGTGAGTATCCCCATGTTCGAACCGCGCACGTGGAACTTGCGCACGGTGAGATCGAAGTCATAGTCTGCGCGGATTGCCGCACCGTTCCCATTGATGTTCGCGCCCGGCATGTCGTAGCCGAGAAGCACGACGGTGATCTTTCGTTTCGCATTTTCCACCAAGACGTTGGCCTTCCCGCCAACCGGCCGGTCGAAAACGACGCCGGTTATATCGACGGTCAGATCTTTATCGATTTGGATTCCTCCCACGTATAGTCCTGGCGGGATTCGTACCTGCGAGCCGTTTGCTGCATCGTCGATATAGCTTTGCGCGGTTCGCGTAGGTAATTCCCGCCAGCCGCTGGCCGGGACCTTGTAGACCCACACGCCCGTCGTGGGGCTCGAGTAGCCAAGAAACAGCTTCTCGTTCTGCAGATAGATCCATTTTGAATACACCGGACCGCCCCGTGGTGGCCCTGAATGGTTCAGCGCAACCGACCACTTGCCGGCGTCAGGCTCGAAACGCACCACCGGGCTGGCGCCGGACCAAATGTAGATCTCACCCGACTCAGTGACCGCGATCCCGGCGCCTGCGTGCACACCGAAAACCGCGTCCGCGATTTTTCGGGCATCGCCCCCCGGCGCCATCCGTAGGAATGCCCCTGAAGTCTCCCAGATCGTGTTGCGAACGGGATCGTAGACCGCATTTCCCTCGCCCCAGTCCGCTCGTGAACCTTGAAGCTTCCATTCCCCAGTCCCAGGGTCGAAGTGTGCGCCTCGATGGTTCGACCACACTATGACGGATCCGTCAGGCATTTCGGCCGTGCGGAGGTAATTGCCCCCGCGCAGTTCAACGGGCATTTCCTTCTGATGTCGACGCCAAGTCAGCGGGGCAAGGCCGTTACGCGACTGGTTAACATCCGGGTTGAACTCCCAGACCTGTCCCAACATGTTAACCATGCCGCCGAGGCAATAGCCCGCCGTGCTGGGCAGTAGCCAAATCGTATCTGTGGCCGCGGAGAAGAGAAAGCCGTCGTAGGTATGCTGGGAGCGGGGACCATGTTCGGGGTTGGGGCAACTGTTTTCCGCAGTCTTCGCCGGGACCGGCGCAGGGTCCGTCAGGCGAGTGAAAGTCGCTTTCGTGAGATCGAACTCGTAAACCTCGTTGCCGCCGTAATCTGAATGGCCCCCGCCGTGGAAATACCACTTACGTCGACGGGCATCCCACGCCGCACCATTCCAGGCCGTGATGATCGAGGATGGCCCGGTCCATCCGCGCTGTGTGTCTGACAGCTGCTTAGGAAAAACATCGGAGATTGATGCGCCGGACATCTCGCACCATCCCCCGCCCTGGGCATCTAACTTCGCTGCGCAGTCGGCGAGGGCAACCCTCGCCGTACCCGTCGTCGCTTTGCCCGCCGCGACGGTGTCACTCGTCGAGACCGCCATCACCAGCGCGATCCAGAAAACGGTGCATCGCGCATAGCCGGATAAGAACGTATGTCGATTCATGAGAGCTATAACCGAAGCTGGTGTACGACGAAGAGTTGAAGAAGGCGGCGTGACCTGCTGAAATTCGAGTGTCGAAGTCGGTTTCAGCGCCCAACGGGAGTCACCCCACCATGAGCAAGGATACGATAGTTCCACTGCGTCAACTACTAGGTAACCGATCAGAAGGCAATAGAACCCGAAGAATGCAAGGGGATTGAACGGGACCGCAATAAGGTGAAAGGCGCTCAGGGCGCTTAAGGCGCAGCCGCCGAGACTGAGGAAGGCCGCGAGCAAGGAGAGGCCCTTATTCACTGGTCGAAAAATGTAATAGAAGAGCACCGTGACAGCGATATAGGACGCCGCCGCGATTAGGTTTGCCACCAGCCCGCCGCTGCCAGAGACGAGGGCGATTGAACCCGCCACAATGGTAATGATGTATAGGCCGCCCGCAAGCCTCGCATAGACTTGTGGCGACTCGTTAATGCTGCGAAAGGTCATTACGGCTTCCTTCGGTCAGTTATCGCTTTAATCAACCGTGGGTTCAATGGGTGAGCGCAACACTTGCTTCAAGTTTAGATGCGGGCGTGTGAAATCCCAAGGTCTTTCGAGGACGCTGGTTCAAACGTAAGGCGATTTTGTTTAGGTCCGCTTGAGAGTATTG
>JBPCLS010000090.1:0-18150 GCA_051003055.1 Casimicrobiaceae bacterium | reverse complement strand
GCAAGTTGCTCGGCGTCGACGTAATGACCGGGCACTGGGAGTTCACCCACGGCGCGCAACGCGTCAAGGAAGTCGTCGAGCGTGACCTTGCGGGGAAGATCGATTTTGTCGCGCAGAATGTCAAGACAACCGACTTCGGGGACGCAGTTTTCAAGCCATACGTCCTGCGTACGGTCAACGGCGTCGCCGTCGCCATTGTCGGTCAGGCCTTTCCGTACACGCCGATCGCGAATCCACGCTACTTCGTGCCCGAGTGGACGTTCGGCATCCAGGAAGAGGAGATGCAGAAGGTCGTCGACGATGCGCGCGCGAAGGGCGCGCAGGTCGTCGTGCTGCTGTCGCACAACGGCATGGACGTCGATTTGAAGATGGCCTCGCGCGTCACCGGCATCGACGCGATCATGGGCGGCCATACGCACGACGGCGTGCCGCAGCCGACGCTGGTCGCAAATCGAAGCGGGCAAACGCTGGTCAGCAATGCGGGCAGCAACGGTAAATTCCTGGGTGTCCTCGATCTCGACGTGAAAAACGGAAAGGTCGCCGATTTCCGCTACCGGCTGGTCCCCGTCTTCAGCGCGCTCTTGCCGCCCGACGCCGAGATGGACTCATACATACGCAACGTACGCGCGCCCTATGCGGCGAAGCTTAACGAGCCTCTCGCGACCACCGAAGGATTGCTCTACCGGCGCGGCAATTTCAACGGCACGTCGGATCAATTGATCCTCGAAGCGCTGATGGCCGAAAAAGATGCGGAAATCGCATTCTCGCCGGGCTTCCGCTGGGGAACGACGCTGCTGCCGGGGCAGGCGATCCGCATGGAACATCTGATGGACCAGACGGCGATCACCTATCCGTACGTTACCGTCAACGAACTTACCGGCGATACGATCAAGACGATTCTGGAAGACGTTGCCGACAACCTGTTCAATCCCGATCCCTACTACCAGCAGGGCGGCGATATGGTCCGCGTCGGTGGTCTTCGTTACGCAATCGAACCCAAGGCGGCAGCGGGCCAGCGCGTAACAAGGCTGGAGTTGAACGGCAAGGCAATCGATGCGACGAAAAAGTACAAGGTCGCCGGCTGGGCCCCGGTCTCGGAGGAAGCGCGCAGCGCCGGCGGCGAGCCCATCTGGGACGTCGTCGCCCGCTATTTGCGCGCGCAGAAGACGATCAAGCCGCGAACGATCAATGTGCCCTTGTTGCACGGTGTGAAGGGTAATCCCGGCATCGCCTGATTACGGCTTCCGCGTCACCGACTTAGGAAGGCAGGTGCAGCAGCGCGCGTTGCTCTGGTGTCGGTGCTGTCTTGAACGCGTACGCGCGCACCTCGAATCGCGCTTCGGCGACGAATAGCGTGATGTCGCCGAATCCTGCCTTCTTTAGCGCCATCCCCAGCGATTTTGGCGTGAAGCCGGTCTTGTGCGCGAAAAAGTCCTTCCCGGAGCGTTCGATCTCGACCGCATACCCGTAAATGACGTCCCGTACGGTGATCGGGCCGGCGGGCGACTGATACAGCACGTCTTCCAGGTCCATCCCCAGCGCGACGACCTGCCGCATGACGGCCGCCAGGTCGGGCACGTGAATCTCCGCGAAGCCTTCATCGTTCAGCACGTGCAAAAATCCGCACAGCACGCGAACGCCGTCATGGCGGTAAAAGTGCTCGAGGTTGTGCGAGCAGTAGACGGCGTTGAACTGCCCGGCTTTGAGCCTCGTGAGTTCGCGCGCATCGCAGACGATATCCGGCTGGCCGCGGGGATCGATGTCCAGCAGTAGATGTTCCCATCCGCCGTAATGCGCGGGAATCGGAATCGCCTTGCTGTTGCCGCCGACGTTGAGAACGCGCATTGGGGGACTTGGCGAGGTTCCTTATCGCACCGTCACGCGCGCGAATCTGCGCTTGCCGGCCTGCACGACGACCGTCGCGCCCGCGGGGATCACGACATTCCGGTCGGCCACTACGGCGCCATCGAGTTTCAAGCCGCGTTGGGCAATGAGCCGCAGCGCGTCGGACGTCGAATCGACGACACCGGCCTGTTTGGCGAGTTGCGCAATCGGTAGACCCGCGCCGCCGGTGGCGAGCGTCACCTCGAGAATATCGTTGGGCAGCGCACCCTGCTTAAACCGTGCGTCGAACTCGGCGAGGGCCGCCGTCGCATCTGCCGCCGAATGAAATCGCGCGACAAGCTCCTGCGCGAGCATGACTTTGGCTTCGCGCGGATTGCGGCCCGCCTCGCACGCGCGCTTGAGCATCGAGATTTCCGCCGGCGGCCGAAACGACAAAAGGTCGAAATACCGCCACATGAGGCTGTCGGAAATCGACATGAGCTTGCCGAACATCTCTTGTGGTGCGTCGGTCACTCCGATGTAATTGCCCTTCGACTTCGACATCTTTTCCACGCCGTCGAGTCCTTCGAGCAACGGCATCGTCAAAATGCATTGCGGTTCCTGGCCGAAGCTCTTCTGCAACTCGCGTCCGACCAGCAAATTGAATTTCTGGTCGGTGCCCCCTAGCTCCACGTCGGATTCGAGCGCGACCGAGTCGTAACCTTGTAGCAGCGGATATAGGAATTCGTGAATTGCGATCGGCGCATTGCCGCGAAAGCGGTGCGAGAAGTCCTCGCGCTCGAGCATGCGGGCGACGGTGTACCGAGCCGCCAGCTTGATGATCCCCGCGGCGCCCAAGGGCTCGGACCATTCGGAGTTGTAGCGAATCTCGGTCGGCGCGGCGTTGAGCACTCTCAAAGCTTGCGCGTGGTAGGTTTTCGCGTTGGCCTCGATCTCCTCCCGGGTCAGCGGCGGCCTGGTCGCGTTGCGGCCCGAAGGGTCGCCAATCATCGACGTGAAGTCGCCAATCAGGAAGATCACCTGATGCCCCAATTGCTGCAGCTCGCGCATCTTGTTCAGAACAACGGTATGCCCCAGATGAATGTCGGGCGCCGTCGGGTCGAGGCCGAGCTTGATCCGCAGCGGTTTGCCGCGCTTTAGCTTGTCCCTCAGCTCGGTTTCGACCAGCAGCTCGTCGGCGCCGCGTCTGAAGACCGAAAGCTCGTCGTCAATCGACGGGCGCTGCGCGTCGTTCATGCGGCCTTCGGTTCGCGCAGCGCGACGGCCGCCTGCGCTGCCGGCCGCTCGTAGCAGCGCCCGGGATCGCCGCGTTGGGATTGATTGCCAAGTACGCAGGTTGGCTGATTTCGGGTCCCAGGAAATTGTACGGCTTCAAGTCGTAACGCAGGCCAAGCTCGTGCGCCGCCCACAGTACGCGAAAGGTGCGGGAAGGCCATGGCGTAGATCGTCAGACTCATCGAAATTCCCCGGTTGCGGGCGCGATGGGCAACCCGTTTGCTACAATCGCGAAATGGAGCACCCGAATGGCTCGCCGCGGATCTTGCGCACGCAGCCGATTTTAGCGCACCGCCCGGCGTCAACTGCGTACGGAACGTCGCACCGTACGTCGACGACACTCTCGCGTGGCCGATGGGCGGTGGTCGCGCTCCTCGGCTTTTCGGGCGTTGCCGCGTTCGGTTTGGCGCCCGACACCGCGCTCGAGACGGTCTCCACGCGGACGATCGTCCGCGAGCTCGCGCTGCCTGCGTTGGCGGATCGTGCGGCCCCGGCGCCGTTCTGGCGCGAGGAGCGCGTGCAGCGCGGCGACACCATCGGCAGTCTGCTGGCGCGGGCCGGCGCGAGCGATCCTGATGCGCTTGCGTTCCTGCGCACCGCGGCGGCGGCTCGTCCTCTCTATCGGTTGCGTCCGGGACGGCCGGTGCACGTCGCCATCGATGAGGAGGGCGATCTGGTCTCGCTCAAATTCCGGGCCGATAACGGTGAGCATCTTTGGATCGAACGCACGGATCAAGGATTCGCAGCGGCGCAGCTCGCCGTTGACGAACAGGTGCGCACAACGCTCAAATCCGGTGAGATCCGCACGTCGCTGTTCGCCGCGGCGGATGCTGCCGGCATCCCTGACGCGATTACGCTTGCGCTGGCCGATATTTTCGGCGGGGACATCGACTTCTATCTGGACGTGCAGCGCGGCGACCGCTTCAGCGTCCTTTACGAAACTCGCTACGTCGACGGCGAACCGGTCGGCACCGGCCGCGTCATCGCCGCTGAATTCGCCAATCGCGGGCGGCTGCTGCGCACATTCTTTTGGCGCAACCCGATGGGAGACGAGGGATATTTCGCCGAAGACGGAATGAACACGCGCAAGGCATTCCTGCGCTCGCCGATGGAACTCTCGCGGATCACGTCGGGATTTTCGCTCGCGCGCCAGCATCCGGTTTTCAAGGACTGGCGCGCGCACCAAGGCATCGATTACGCGGCGCCAACCGGATCGCCGGTGCGTGCGACCGCCGATGGTGTCGTCACCTTCGCCGGCGTCCAGGGCGGCTATGGCAATGTGATCTTTCTCCGCCATCACGGCAGCTTCTCGACGGTGTACGCTCATCTGTCGCGGTTCGCGCCGGAACTGCGCAACGGGACGCGCGTGCGGCAGGGCGAGTCCATCGGTTTCGTCGGCATGACCGGCTGGGCCACCGGGCCGCATTTGCATTACGAATTCCGGATTGCGCAAGAACCGCGCGATCCGCTGACCATCGCACTCCCGACCGCGCTCCCCATTGCCCGCGAACATTTGGCCCAGTTTCGCGAGCAGGTGATACCGCTGGTCGATACGCTCGCGTTGGCGCGCGCGCTACCCGGCGCAACGTTCGCAGCCGGCGAATAACGCGAAGTAAACGAAGGAGATGCGCCGCGAGCTGTACGCTGGCGTGATGTCCGGCACGAGTCTGGACGGCGTCGATGCGGCAGTCGCGATGTTTGGGGAAGCGCACGCGTCATGTTCGATCCTCGGCTTTGCGCATGTGCAGTTTCCTCCTCCGCTGCGCGACGAACTCTTTGCGCTTCAGGAAAAAAGTGACGATGAGATCGCGCGCGTCGCCCGCGCCGGCAACGCGCTAGCCGATCTCTACGCCGATGCGATCGTTGCCGCGTGCAAGGCGGCCGAAATCGCGCCTGCCGATCTCGCCGCCGCGGGCGTGCACGGTCAGACGTTGCGCCATCGCCCCGAGCAGGGGTGGACGCTGCAACTCAACAATCCGGCGCGCGTGGCGGAACGGGCGAAGACGACGATCGTCGCTGATTTTCGCAGTCGCGACATCGCGGCCGGGGGTCAGGGCGCGCCTCTTGTCCCCGCATTCCACGCGGCGTTCTTTGGCGACGCAGACCAGCATCGGGCGATCGTGAACATCGGCGGCATTGCGAATATCACCGATCTGCCGCCCGGACGCGCGGGGCGCGGTTTTGACACAGGGCCGGGCAACGTGTTGCTGGACCTCTGGTGTCACCGCCATTGCGGCCAAACGCTCGACGTGAACGGTGCGTGGGCAGAATCGGGGCACGTGGATAGCAAGCTGCTCGTCGCGCTGCTGGCCGAACCGTTCTTTGCGGTCGCGCCACCCAAAAGTACCGGCCGCGATCTGTTCAACGACGGTTGGCTCGACGCCGCGTTGTTCCGCGCGGGCTGGCAAGGGCGCGCTGCCGACGTGCAGGCGACGCTGCTGGCCCTGACGGCGCGCGCCATCGCGGATGCGATTCGCCGCTTTGCGTCGGGTGCTGCCGACGTCTTCGTGTGCGGCGGCGGCGCGCGCAACGCGACCTTGCTGCGGGCGCTGACGTCCGAGGTGGCGCCTCGCCGTCTGGTCACGACGACCGAACTGGGAATTCCGGCCGAGCACGTCGAGACGGTTGCGTTTGCGTGGTTCGCGCGCGAGGCACTCGCGCAGCGTCCTCTCGATCTTTCCGACGTGACCGGTGCCCGCGGACCGCGCGTGCTGGGAGCCGTTTATTCCAAATGAGATCCAAAGTAAATTTGCCAATGAAGGGACGCTAAAAGGATGGCCGGTCAGCCGACCAAGCGTTTCGTCAGAATTGAGGAGGTCGGCCACTCGCCGTGTTTCTGGCCTCCGACGCCGCTGGTTCGATCACCGGCGCGATCTTGTCGATCGATGGCGGATGGACGGCGCGGTGACCTTGATTGACGCAAGGCCGAGCGTATGAACGTGAAGGGACTAAAGTCGAATCGAACACGATGCTCGCCGGCCGGCACGCACACTGCCCGGTATAGACCGTTGGCGCGCCAGATCCGCAACGGCTGATCGTCGGATCGTGCCTCCCAACCCGGAAAAAAAAGATCGCTGACCGTCACCCACGCCGAATCGGAAGCCGACGTTTTCAACGCCAGATGATTATTGCCAAAGTCGATTTCGCTCACGGAAGCCTTGCCCTTGCATTCCGCCGCGACACGCCGCGCCGCCTGCTCTTCTGCGGTGTCCGCCGGATAAAGGAGCAGGGTTCCAGTGAAATCGACTCGCTCGAAGTGCGCCGCCGTCGGCGGTTCGCCGGCAGGCATCACCCGCGCCTCGGTCGGGGTCAATATCCGGTCGTAAGCGAATGGGTTACGCCACAACGTAAGTTCACCGTCGGATAGCACCTTTGCGAACCGGCTACGCTCGTTACCTGCCGCCAGCGCCTCAATCGGCGTCGTGCTCAAGAGATAACGTGTTCCGGCAAGATCGAATAACGGGCTGTCCAGCGAGGGCATGGTCGCGGTAAACGGGCGAGGAGCATAACCGTGCTCCTGCGCACCGAACGTCTCTGCGTAGAGGCGCACGCGGAGCGGATTGTAGCCCTGCGTTGAATCGAGGCCGTGAATCACGCTGCCGGTGGCGGCTAGTTCGCCGGCTCGTGTCGGTTCGATCCGAAATGGCAGGCCCCCGGCGAGCGGTTCCGGATCGGCCTTAATCTCGCGTAGAGCAACCCCCGGATCGGCGAAATAGTTCGCGGCGTCCTTGCCGTGGGCGTTCAGACGGTTCGGAATGTTGAAAACGCGGAAATCGCCAACGCAGAGAGCGAGGACGCCCAATACGATGACGCGCTCTTTAAGCCGCAGTGGCACCACCTTGACGGTAAGCGACAACACTAAGGCGACGACTCCGAGCAACAGGATTGAGCGGTAGGAATAACCTCTTGTCCACTCGATCGCGGCGATCGTCAAATACCATGTCGCCGCGGTCAACAGCATAAACAGTCCTGCCTGTTTCGTCGTTTTCACGTTCGCAGGACGTGTCGCCGCTGAGGCCGCAAAGCCCGTCAATACGGCGAGGCAGAAATTGAACATGAAGGCGCCGTCGGACGGTCTGCGGAATAGATCGATCCCCGGCAGGTAGTCGTACAACAGCTTGTAGAGGGGTGTGTTGGCGCCCAGAAAATAGGCGCACGCCAACACGAGCGCAACGACGAAAAAGATTCTCTCCGCGCGGTGTGCCGGGTTCGCCAGCGCTCGATGCAAGAAACCAAACAGAAAACACAGCGGGATAATCCCCACGTAGAGGTAAGACTCGGTAATGTCCTGCGTTCCGGAATAGATTCCATGCAGGGTTCCATAGACGTTCGGCCAGACAAGGGTGGCCAAAGCCTTGGGTGCGAGAGAAGCCGCCACGATTGTGTCGAATGAAAACGTTCCGCGAGTCGATAGCGGCAGCACCGCGAGCGTCGCCGCAATCTGCACGCCGGCAATCGCTGCGGCGACTGCGACCGCGAGCACTACACCTCCGGCCAGTCGGACGAGCGCCGGTCGGGTCGTCGTCGGCCACCCAGCCACCAATCGAGTGCCGAAATAGAGCAGCGCAAACAGCACGAACAGATAGGTGGGCTGCACCAGGTGCGTCAGCAGAAAGCCGCCCGTGACGCCGAGTAACACGGCGTTGCGGTACGTCGGCGCTCCGGCGAACCGATGGCAGCAATAGAGCACCCAAGGCAAATAGGCATACGCCAGCACCATCGGGGTGTGCTGCAATCGCGCGGATGCGACGCCGCCGACCATGTAGACCATCGTCGCGATCACCGAAGCAGCCGGCGTAAAGCGAAACGCGCGGCGCAGGAGTAGGAATCCCCAAGCGCCGATCAGGACATGCACAAGCACGCTGACGTCAAACCATACGACGCCCGGGTTTTCGCTGATCAGCATCAGAAACATCAGCAACGGCGAAAACATCATGCCCTGCGGATCGGCAACCTGCGGATAGCCCGAGTACACGTGCGGATTCCACCAAGGCCACTGTCCATGCCGAAGGCTCTGGGCGTTGAAATACGCCGTTGCGTAATACGCTTCGATGCTGTCGTAGGGAATCACTCGGTGCCCCGTCAACAGCGGCAGGAACAGGACCGCCCACAGCGCGGCTATCCCCAGATAGAGCCGAATATCGGATGCGCCCGGTGCATACCGCCGTAACTGCGGCACCCCCAAGCGATACTGTGCAAACCAGGACATTAAAGTGAGCGCGTCTCAATCGCACTCCGCATGAGTGCGAACGTCGAGAGTAGACGTGTGCGTGCGAGGCATGCCGCGTTGCTCGAGGGAACTTTAGATCACAAGAACTTGCCCAGCGCCGAGATCGCGTAGACCACCCACCGACAGGCGGCATTGCGGGCGAAGCCATCCGCTTTTTCGATTGCGGACCGCCCTCTACGACTCGAATGCTTTACGGCCGACGGGTCGTATCATCTGCGGGTTGGGAGCTCGTTTGATACGACTCGCTCGATACTTGCGTCGTGTTCGTGTGAGTGAACGTACCTATTGACGAGATACAAGGGGCGTTGCTTTGCCTCGTTGAACATCCGTCCAAGGTACTCGCCGATTACGCCAAGCGACAGCAGTTGCACGCCTCCCAGAAAAAGTACGACAACCATCAGCGTCGGATAGCCTCTGACAGGATCCCCGTAAACAACGGTCTTGTAAATGACGAACGCTGCGTACGCGAATGACAACATCGCCACTGCGGTCCCGAGATAAGTCGCCAGTTTCAGTGGTGCAGTCGTGAAGGACGTGAAACCCTCGATCGCAAGGTTCCAGAGTTTCCAGTAGTTCCATTTACTCTGCCCGGAATGTCGCGGTTCGCGGCGGTAGGGAACGCCTAATTGCGGAAAGCCGACCCAGGCGAACAACCCTTTCATGAATCGGTGCCGTTCCCGCAGTGATCTCACCGCATCCGCCGCGCGACGGCTCAACAACCGAAAGTCTCCCGCGTCCAAGGGAACGTGAACGCCGGCAGACCGCTGAATCAGGCGGTAAAACACGGCCGCTGTCAGGCGCTTAAACCAAGTTTCGCCTTCCCGGGCGCTGCGCTGGGCGTAGACGACGTCATACCCTTGTTCCCACCCATTGAGCAATTCTGGAATGAACTCCGGTGGATCCTGTAGATCGGAATCGATCAATACGACAGCATCTCCCGACGCGTGATCCAGCCCAGCCGTCAACGCCAATTCCTTGCCGAAGTTGCGGCTGAGATCGACGATCGAAACGCGATGGTCCCGCTGATGGAGGTCGAGCAGCATTGACAAACTGCGATCGGTACTGCCGTCGGCGCTGGCTACGGCAGGCAATCGTGCTTGGTTCCGTGCTCGTACGTATGTAGCTCTGGACAGGCAGGAGCCTTGGAGGCATGGCTACGGTAGCACTTATCAAAGCGCGCGACGTAGAACCTACGTCGATCGGACGCTCGGGACGCGTCTCGTCCAATGGCCCCGAATTATTCATTGTTTATTGGGTGACGCTTGAGTGTTGACGGCGGGACCGTGAGTCCGTGCGATTACGCAGGTCAGCCGGTATCCGTAGAATCGATCATCGATGCGGCGATGCGCATCGTGCAGCAATGGGTTTGGCCGGGATCGATTAGACGTGTGCCAGTCGCGCGCTCGCCGCGGGCATATCGATTGAACGCGTCGGTCATGTGCGTGACCGGCTCCACTGCGAAAAAATCCCATCCCGTAGGAATGAACACGACCAGGTGATCGCACGTGCGGGCGGCCTCGATCGTCAGTTCGAGCGCACGCTGCGGCCACACGATCGAAGCGCGCCCGGTCCAGCCCGTGAATACATTGTCGAGGGGCATCGCGAGTGTACGCGGGGGATCGAAGCGCCACGCGTCCGGCACGGCCACGTGTCGCGTCGGCAGGCCGGTTGGGTCCGTCTGCCATACGCCATCGGCGCTGAATCCGAGCTGGGTCACGGCGTCGCGCGGAAAGAACGGATGCCAGCCGAGGCCAAACGGAAATGCGCGCGTATCGGTGTTCTCGATCGCGAGTGTCATCGTGAGGATCGCAGCATTCGTTCGCGCGTCCAGCGAGAACGAGTGGGCCGCACGAAACGCGAATGGCCACGCGCTCGCCACGCCGCCGTCGGGCCGGTGTTCCAGCGCTAGCAACGCGTGTGCCGGCTCGCGGGTTTCGACCGACCAGAGCCGCTGCCAACCCACGCCGTGGATCGCGTGCGGATGGTCGCCAAAATTGCGCACGAGGTCGTAGATCGTGCCGTCGCGCGCATGCAGAGTCGCATCGGCGATGCGATTCGAGTAGGGAACGAGCGGATAGCAGGCGAACTCGCGGACGTTGCGCACCTTCCGCGCATCGTCCGGGGTGGGGCGCAGGACCTCGTGACCGCGCCAGCGGAATGATGCGACCGCTCCGCCAACCTCGGGAGCAATCTCGACCCGCGCGTCGCCGGCCTCCAGCGAAACCCAGTCACCGACCATCTTGGGGCAGCGTCAATCGAAAGACGCTCGATGCCCGCCTCCGTGGAGACGACCCGTGCTAGTACGCACCGGTGGGTTTCGCCGCGACCGTCGGGGTCGCTCGCAGCTTTCCGAGCCACTCCTGCGCGCGGCCGACCATCATGCCGACGTCCGACGCGATCGCCACCCAGGTGAACCCGAACTCGACGTACCTTGCGACGACCTCGGGCGTGGGCCCGACGATGCCGACCGGCTTGCCCGCGCGCTTACAGGCTGCGGCACCCTCGGCGAGCTTCGCCAATACCTCCGGGTGTGCGGCATTGCCGAGCTGACCCATCGATGCGGAGAGGTCGGCCGGGCCGATGAACAGCGAGTCGACGCCGGGTACGGCGGCAATCGCGGGCAGCTGCTCGAGCGCCGCCAAGGTCTCGATCTGTAAGACCACACAGAGCTCGGTCGCGGCGTTGCGATGATAGTTCGCCACCGTTCCCTGACGACTCGCCCGATGCACAGCGGCCACGCCGCGCACTCCGTCGGGCGGGTAGCGCGTGTACGACACCGCGCGCTGCGCATCGTCGGCGTTCTGAATGAATGGGAACATCAGCGACTGTGCGCCCGCATCGAGCACGCGCTTCACCGTAACCATGTCGTTCCAGGGCAGACGCGTGATAACGCCGGCGGGCGTGCCTTCGATCGTGCGTAAGATGCCGACGAGCTGCGCCATGTCCACCGGCGTGTGCTCCATGTCGAGCACGACGAAATCGAAGCCGGCGCAGCCCATCGCCTCCGCCGTCGAGGGGGCGCCCGAGACGAGCCAGGTGCCGATCGGCAGCTTGCCCGACGCGATCGCATGTTTGAAGCGGTTGCGTGGCATGTCCATCGTTGTCTTCTTGTTTCCCGTTAAGAACGTCGGTGACTGGAAGGGTCGGCTCGGTGCCGAGCGCCTCGATTCTAAGCCTCGCTGGACGGAGAAGTCATCGATGTGATAAGGATGATGCAGAACAGTTGCCCAATGGACACCAGGCAATGGGCTTCGTTGCCGCACTCCCAGACGGCGGTCGGCTCCGCAATGGGCCGCCCGGAAGGAAACGTCGATGTTGACGCGCGCACGTTATCCGGATCTCGCCGGCCGCACGGTTTTCGTATCGGGTGGAGGGTCGGGCATCGGCGCGGCGCTGGTCCGGGCATTAGGGAAACCGGCTTTGACGAGGTTCGTGTTTCTCCGCGAATGGTTTACGTCGACTCCAGCAAACCCGATCTGGTTGAGGGTTTCACCAAGAGAACATTTACCGCAATGGTCGAGGGAGTCCGCAAACCTTCAATTGCGAATGGGCTCATCAGCGACGCGGACTTTGATCGGGGCATAGCCGACTTGTACCGGACCGCAGAGATAGATGGCGTCTTTTGCTATACCTTTTTCAAGGCCGTGGGAATTAACAACCCGAATGCCGAACAACATGCTCCAGGAGACGCGCCGCGAGCGTCGCGCCTCTGAGCTTGACGTTAGGCCTGTTGCGCGAATGCCCACGCTCCTTATTGTTGCTGCGGTGCTTTGTTTCGGCGTCGGACTCGCGCATTCCGTTTTGGGTGAGCGTTACATTCTTGTTCGTCTGTTTCGCCGCGCCGATCTGCCGAAGCTATTCGGTGGCACTGAGTTCACAACTCGCACGTTGCGTTTCGCGTGGCACCTCACCACCATTGCCTGGTGGGGCGCGGCAGCGCTTTTCTGGCGCATGGCGCAGGGTCCGTTGTCTTCGGCGGCCGCTTTGCGCATTCTGGCGTTCGTGTTCTTGGGCAGCGCGCCCGTTACATTTGCCGTGTCGCGTGGGCGTCATCTCGCGTGGCCCGTGTTTCTCGCCATTGGTGTCATTGCCCTGTATGGGTCGCAGGCCTGACCGCACGTTTAACCGGACGCGCCGGTACGCGGTTCGTTCTTCGCGGGCAGTTGCGGCGGCGCACCGGTTAACTTGATCGTTTAGGCTACAGGCATGGCAAGCACGTTTCCCGCCCACATCGAAACCGAGCGACTGATCTTCCGGCCGCCGGTGCCGCAAGACGCAGAGGCAGTCTTCGCCGCATACGCCCAAGATCCGGCAGTCAGTCGCTTCATGGTTTGGATTCCGCACAAGTCCATTGAAGTCACGCACCAGTTCATTGCGTCATGTATCGCTGCCTGGCATAGCAATGCTGCGTTCCCGTACGTGCTCACAGGCAAGGCCAACAGTCGAGTCGTCGGCATGCTGGACGCACGTCCGACGGAATACCGGGTGAATATCGGGTACGTTCTGGCGCAAGCGCATTGGGGCCAAGGCCTCATGCCTGAGGCAATTCGCGCCCTTGCTGAGGCCGCGCTCTCGGGTCTCTGGCTCTTTCGCGTCGAGGCTACGCGATTACCGGAAGCCGTAAATGAGTCAATTCCGTCCCGCTAAGAAGCGCGCTGAAGTCTCGGTCGGAGAATCCGTCCGGATCATTCGAGAGCTTCAACGTCTCAGTCAAAACGAGCTCGCGCGCCGGAGCGGCATTCCTCAAGCGACGCTTTCGGCCATCGAGAACGATCGTGTTCGGCTGGGTGTTGAGCGTGCCAAAGTGCTGGCCCGCGCACTCCGTTGCCATCCCGCCGTGTTGGTGTTCCCTAGCTGGGAGCTTCCGGCTGAGACTGCGGCCTGACCACGCGCCCAAGCGGACCGGCCGGTACGCGCCTTCGCCTTCGGTCGGTGCCGGCGTGGCTGGGCGCTTGGCTTGGTTACGTTGGGCGGCGTGGCTATCCCTGGCGCGACGAATGACCGCTGAACTCGCGGGATGCCTTTCTGTCGGAAGGACGTTATGGACATCGATCTTGACCAGATGACACGTGAAGAACTCATTACCGAGGTAAAGAAGCTGCGACAAGGCATCCGTGAGCATCGCGACAGCAACCGCCATGAACTCTGTTGGCACCATCCTTCACTATGGGGTCTTCTGCCAGAAAGGACAGATCCCTTGCCTGTGGTACCTGAATGGCCAGAGTTCATGCGAGGCTGCGTGAGGTATCGGCAGTCGCTGGATGAGCAAGCGCCCAACGCTCCGCGGACCAACGAACCGTATGAGAAGTGACTGTGCCGCTCAGTCATTCGGCCTATCGCATGACGCGCGTAGAGCCGCCCAACCCGGCGATCGAGCGGACCCGCAGGTTCGCCGCTCCTTCCTGCGAACGGCGGGGGCAGCGGGCGGCCTGCGTTAAACGTAGGGCTTCGCAAGCGATGGTCCGACCTCTGTGAACGGCCTCTCAAAGATTGGGAGACTTCAATCGAAACTGCCAATGTCCTCAAGCGCGAAATCACGGTGCTGGCGTTCGACCAGTACGGCACCATCGTCGATATGCAAAAGGGGCTCACCGAGACCGTCACGCCCTTCCTGAGACAGAAGGGCTGGGATGGCGAACCGAACAGCTTCGTTACCTGGTGGCGCCGTACGCACTTCGAGAACTCGATGATCGACGCGCTGTGCGATCGCGGGCATACGCCGTACCGGCATATCGGACATCGCGCCGTCTCGTATGTCATGGACCGCTGCGCGATTACCTATACGCAGGACGAGGTATGCTGGCTCGTCAGCGAGATAGAGAAGCTGAAGCCATTTCCCGATGTCATCGCGGCGCTCGATAAGCTCCGGTGCAAGGGATACAAGCTAGCGATCCTGTCGAACGGCGACCGCGACATGCTGAAGGCCGCCGGGCCGCACATCGGCTTTCCGTTCGATCATGTCATTTCGGTGCAGGAAGCCGGCTATTTCAAGCCGCACTGGAAGACCTACGCGAAGGCCGAGGAGATCATTGGCGAGGACCGCTCCAGCACCCTTTTTGTCGCCAATCACGCCTTCGACTGCATCGGTGCAAAATCATACGGTATGCGAACGGCGTTCATAGACCGGCGCAAGCAACCATTCGGCCAAACACCGCATCAGCCCGATCTCATCGTGGCCAGTTTCGCTGAGTTAGCCACCGCGCTGGCTTGTTGAGCACCGAGCCACACAGCGGCGCGCCGGTAAGCTTGGTCGCTAGGCCCTCCGATGGCGAGGCACACGTGAAAGCGACTGTTGCTTCGATGACGCTGCTAGTGGGGTCACTGTTGGCGGCCGTTCCCGCCGACGCACAGAGACCACGCTGTCAAGTTTCGCCGTTTGCAGGTGCGTCGTCACCCAACGGAGCTGCGGCAACTATGCGTGTGGTCAACGATGGTCAGCCTTGCGGCGTCACGCTCTTTGGCTTGCCTACGGAACGGCGGAACCCCGCGGCTGACGGCGTGATTTTGCAGCAGCCGAAACATGGCAAAGCTGAATTTGTCGGCCCGCGGCTTCAATACATTCCAGAATCTGGGTTTGTGGGTGATGATGAGTTTTCTGGTCAGGCATGGGCGACGGGCGAATCTCGGACTCAGCATTTGTTGAAGATCCACATGACGGTGCACGTTCTTGTGAAGAAGCGACAGAAAGCTGACGCGGGCTTATCCCGCCAGCCAAAATAGAAACGGGGGCGCGCGGCCACCGTTTTTGTCGACAAGACTCTTTAAATTGTCGTCAGGCCGAAAACGACGATCCGCACCCGCACGTGGTCGTGGCGTTTGGATTCTTGATCACGAACTGCGCACCCTCGAGGTTATCCTGGTAGTCGATTGCCGCGCCCACCAGATACTGATAGCTCATCGGGTCGATCAGCAACGTCACACCATCCTTGACCATCGCGGTGTCGTCGTCGTTGGTCACCTCGTCGAAGGTAAAACCATACTGGAAGCCAGAGCAGCCGCCGCCTGAGACGAAGACGCGCAGCTTGAGATCGGGGTTGCCCTCCTCTTCGATCAGCGCTTTGACTTTGGCCGCGGCAGAATCTGTGAAAATCAGTGGGGCGGGCATTTCGTTCATCGCGTTCATCGCTTGCTCCTTGTATCTTCAAATGGGCGGCGCCGCTACTCGGCGACGACCCGTTTCAATTCGACCACGCTGGCGGTTCCGGGTTCAGCGTGATTCAAACGCCCCCTGATTACGGCGCCCTGGTGCATTTCAAGCCTCGGGTACAGGACGTCCCCGACGACGCGCGCCTTGGCCTGCAACTCGAGATAACCGCTGGCGACCACCGGGCCGTTCACCGTGCCGTTGACGACTACGTGCGACACGTTGATCTTGCCCTCGACCCGCGCATGTTCGCCGAGCACGAGCGTTCCGGGTTCACCGTTGGCCGTGGCGACATTTCCCGAAATCTGCCCGTCGATCCGCAATCCCCCGGTGAAGATCACGTCGCCGCGTACGGCCGTCTCGGCGCCAATCAGGCAGTCGATCCGCGTTTGCGGCAACACCCGCTTCTTACGATTGAACATGGCGGCTCCTTACGAAACTTGCAAGTCGCGCGTCGTCCGAGGACTACCTTGCCCGGCTTCGTAGCAGCGGACGGTGAGCGCCGTAATGCGCGTTCCGGCGGGAGCGTGGATCCTGCCTTCAACTCGCTGAGAGTACTTGAGTTTGAGAGTTCACGCCGATTTAGCCGCTGGTTGGTCGTCGGGCAGCGTCAATGTGCCTGAACGCGTCCCCAGTGGAGCTTCGGGCGCGGGAGCGAACGCCGCCTGCAGCACAAGGTTGCCGTCGAACTCGTCCTTTGGGCTGCCGCCGCGCACCACGAGCAGCCGGTAACGCCACGTGTCGTCGCCTTCCGGCTCGAGGCTTAAGCGCTGAATCTGAATGCCCGTTTGCTTGCTCGAATCCAGAACGAGTTTTTGCAGAAACGCGAGCTCTTCCCGTAGCTCACGGCTTTCGTCCGCCAACTCTGCCGTCTGGCGCTCGAGCGCGTCTTGCGCACCTTTGTTCATCGCGAGGTCGGACTCGAGCGCGGTATTGCGGGCGCGCAGTAGAGAAGCCTCCGCCTGGTACTTGGTTGAATCGGCCTCCAACGAGGCGAGCCTTGCCTGGACTTCCGTGCGGTTCCATCCGCCGAAGATCTGACCAAAGTCGAAACCCGACCACCAGGTACCCGCGACGACGGCGAGCAGCGTACCGATAACAATACTGCGACCCCACCACGGCAGGGGCGGGCGCACCATCATCTGCGGGGCGGAGATGCCGAAGTACCGGCGCACGCGACGCCACCAGAGCGGGGCGATCAAACTATGTACTCTTTCAGGGGACCACCGGCACACCGGTCAAGCCCGCGGTTTCGGGCAACCCGAACATCAAATTCATGTTTTGCACCGCCTGCCCGGCAGCCCCTTTGACCAGATTGTCGATGACGACCAGCACCGTCACGATGTCGCCGCCGCCAGGACGATGGACGGCGATTCGTGCGAGGTTCGAGGCGCGCACGCTGCGCGTGTCCGGAGCGGAGCCCGGCGGCATCATGTCGATAAACGGCTCCGCTGCATAGGCTGTCTCGAACAATGCCTGCAGGTCGACGTCGGTTCGCGTCAAGCGCGCGTAAAGCGTCGCATGGATGCCGCGAATCATCGGCACGAGATGCGGCGTAAACACGAGCTTCACCGGCGTTTTGCTCTGCGCCGCCAGTTCCTGCACGATTTCCGGATGGTGACGATGCCCGGCCAGCCCGTACGCCCTGAAGTTGTCGGCCACTTCCGCAAGCAACAGGCCGACCTCGGCTTTCCGTCCCGCGCCGGAGGCGCCGGACTTGGCATCGGCGATCAGGTGTTCGCTGTCGACGATTCCCGCTTGCAGCAGCGGGATGAACCCAAGTTGCACCGCCGTGGGGTAACAACCGGGGTTGCCGACGATTCGGGCCTTCTTTATTTCTTCGCGGTGAAATTCCGGTAGCCCGTATACCGACGCGGCGAGCAGGTCGGTGCACGCATGCGGCATCTTGTACCACTGCGTGAACGTCGCCGGGTCCTTCAGGCGGAAATCCGCGGCGAGGTCGATGATCTTGACGCCGGCGTCCAAAAGTTCACGCGCCTGCGCCATCGCCACACCGTGGGGAGTCGCAAAAAAAACGACGTCGCACCCTTTGAGGTTCGCGTCCGCCGGATCGGAAAACGCCAACGTGTCGAAGCGTCCGCGCAGGCTGACGAACATATCTCGGACCGGGACGCCGGCTTCTTTGCGCGACGTGATGGCGCGAACGTCGGCGTCGGGATGCTGCGCGAGGAGACGCAGCAATTCAACGCCGGTGTAGCCGGTGCCCCCGACAATGCCGATCTTGATCAAATGAAAAGCCTGCGATTTCGACTGACTGTCATATTACTATCGCCGCCGCTTTATCGTGCCATTGGTATGGGATATTGGATACCCGTCGGAGTTCACGGCGATTTTTTGATCGGGACCGTGAAGCGCGAAGGCCGCCAAGGTGGCGGCCTTCGAAGCGCAAACCGCTATTGGCGCTTTAGCGCTTGGAGAACTGCTTGCGCCGGCGTGCCTTGTGGAAGCCGACCTTCTTGCGTTCGACTTCGCGCGCATCGCGCGTGACGAGTCCAGCCTTCGATAAGGTCGGCTTCAACATGGCGTCGTAATCGATGAGGGCGCGGGTGATGCCGTGGCGCACGGCGCCGGCTTGGCCAGATTCGCCTCCGCCAACGACGTTGACCATGATGTCGAACGTGGTCGCATGGTTCGT
>JBPCLS010000089.1:0-4534 GCA_051003055.1 Casimicrobiaceae bacterium | reverse complement strand
GCGACGTATTGTGCCAACCGCAGGCAAAGCTCCATCTCTACGGCAAGGCCGAGCCGCGGCGCAAACGCAAGATGGGCCACGTCACGTGCCTGGGCGCCACGCTCGCCGACGCCCTCGCGACGGCGAGCGAAGTCAGACGGGCACTCGGTATCGGCGACGCGGAAGATCTTTGACGAAGACCCGCGATCAGGATTTCTTCGTCAGGCTGGCCGCGGCCTTGTACGCGGAACGCGTCGCACCCACCGGCAACGAGGCTACGCGAGCGAATTCCGGGTCTGACCACTGACAGCCCGCAGCGAGGAAATCCGCCGCCATCTGCGTTGCGTCGAAGCCCCAGAAAATCTCGTCGCCGATGACGAGCGTCGGCACGCCGAATACGCCCCGCGCGATCGCTTCATCGGTGTTGCGCTGCAACGCCTCCTTGACCTCGGGTCGTGCAATGCTGGTGGCCGCGTCCGGCACGCCGAGTTCGTGCGCGAGTTCCGCCCATTCGAGCGGCAAACCGGGCAAGCGGCCGTCGCGCCACACGAAGCGAAAAATACGATGGACTGCTTCGGGCGCGCAATCGCAGGCAATCGCCAGCCGGAGCAGCGGCAACGGGTTGAACGGATGTTCGGGCGGCATCCTCAGTGGAATTGCCAACCGCTTCGCCTGCCACACGACGAACCGATAAGTGAACGCGCGCTTCGCGGCAATTTCCGCGGGCCCCTTGTGGTCGTGCGCGCGCAGCAGGCCGGCGAACAGTACCGGCCTGTACCGCAAGCGGAGCTTGGGCCCGAGTACCGCCAACTGTTCGCTCTGCAGATAGGCAAACGGCGAAACGAAGTCGAAATACCAGTCAGCGGTCGCCATCGTTGCCGGTCGTGACAGTCTCGGTGTTGGCGTTCGCTGGCGCGCTGCGACGCAATGGCAACGCTGCCCAGACGGCGCGGCGCTCGTCGTCTTCGAGGACGCCCCAGGCGGCAATTTCCGCGAGCGTACGCCAACAGCCTGTGCACAGACCGCTCATAGGGTCCATCGCGCAAACGCTGACGCACGGAGACGGCACACGATCGCCGGAGGTTCGCGTCGTCAATTGCGCTTCAGTTGGTCGCGGCCGCTGCCAGCGGCTCTTTCGCGTGCAGCGCGCGCGCTACGCGGGAGACCGGCGCCCGTCCGAGGAACTCGGAAATGTAGTGGCCGGCCCGCCGCAACTTGGTCATATCGACACCGGTCTCGATGCCGAGCCCGTGCAGCAGATAGACGACGTCTTCGCTCGCGACATTGCCCGTCGCACCCTTGGCGTACGGACAGCCGCCCAGTCCCGCGACCGAACAATCGAACGTGGCAACACCCGTCTCGAGGGCTGCGTACACATTGGTCAACGCCTGCGCGTACGTATCGTGAAAATGGCCGGCCATCGCGGTTACCGGGACGTTCTGTGCGCACAACTCGAGCAACGCTTTCGTCTTGCCCGCGGTGCCGGTCCCGATCGTGTCGCCCAGCGAGACCTCGTACGCGCCCATCCGATACAAAGAGTCCGCGATTGCCGCGACCTGGCGCGGGTCGACATCGCCTTCGTACGGGCACCCGAGCACGCACGAAATATAGCCGCGGACGCGCACCGCGTTGGCCTTGGCCGCATCAAAGATCGGGCGCGAGCGTTCCAGCGACTCGGCGATCGAGCAGTTGATATTTCTGTGCGAAAACGATTCGGATGCGGCGACGAACACCGCAACTTCGTCGGCTCCCGCCGCCAGTGCCGCTGCAAAGCCCTTCAAATTCGGCGTCAGCACCGGGTAGCGCACACCGGGTTTGCGCCTGATGCGGGCCATTACTTCAGCCGCGTCGGCCATCTGCGGCACCCATTTCGGCGAGACGAACGAGGTCGCCTCGATTGCCGGCAGACCGGCGTCCGTGAGGAGATCGATCAGTGCCACCTTGACGTCGGTCGGCACCATCGTCTTTTCGTTTTGCAGGCCGTCACGCGGCCCCACTTCGACCAGCTTGACGCGCGTCGGCAATGTGAATGGTTCTGACATCGGCTTAAGTTGGCGGCGTAAAAGGCGATCAGCCGGCGGCGTCGAGATCGACGAGATCGGCGCCCTCGGCTACGCGCTCGCCCACCTTGTAGTTGATCGCGGCGATGACTCCCGCCGCGGGCGCCACGATCGTGTGCTCCATTTTCATCGCTTCGAGAACGATCAGCGGCGCTCCTTGTTCCACCCGGTCGCCCGGCTGCACATGGACGGCGATAATCGCGCCGGACATCGGCGCCGTCAAATGGCCGCGCTCATCAACGGCTTCGCCTGCGTGCGCAAGAGCATCAATGAACACGAGCTTGCGGCGGGAACAAAGCGTGAAGACGTGCCGGTCCTCGCCGTCGGCAATGACCGTCGCCGGAAACGCCGTGTCGCCGGTGCCGACGATCATGCGCTCGTCGTGCGCGCGAATCGTGGCGTCCACGCTACGCGTGCCAATGCCGACGCGAATCACGCCTGGCCCCACGGGATGCACGCGCACGGCGTGCCGCGCATCCGCATTTTCCTTATCGCCGAAGGTAAAGTCGAGCGCCCGCGTCGCCACGTTGTTCCACCACGCATCGCGCGCATGCCACGGCGAGTACGGGTCTTCCGAGGCGGTCGCGATTTTGGCCGCCGCGCGGACGACGCTCGAATATTCGGCGGCCGCAGCGGCAAGCAGAGCGTCTTCCGGTGTAGCGGTGGGCGGCGGAAACAGCGCGTCGCGATGCTGGTCGATCAGCCCGGTGTCGAGACGCGCATTGGCAAAGGCGTCGTGCGCAACGACGCGCTCTAAAAATCCGATGTTGGTCGCAACGCCGACCACTGCGCATTGCGCGAGCGCCGTGCGCAGTTCCGCGCACGCGGCGACCCGATCCTCGCCCCACACGATCAGCTTGGCGAGCAGCGGATCGTAGAACGGAGAGATTTCATCGCCTTCGCGCACGCCGGTATCGACGCGCACGCGGGCATTTTCCGAAGGCATTCGCCAATACAAGAGCCGCCCGATCGAAGGCAGAAAACCGCGTTCGGGATCCTCCGCATAGAGCCTCGCTTCGATGGCATGGCCGCGAATACTGATCTCGTCCTGCCGCTTGGGCAACGGTTCACCGGACGCGACGCGCAACTGCCACTCGACGAGATCGAGTCCGGTGATCATTTCGGTCACCGGATGCTCGACCTGCAGCCGCGTGTTCATTTCCATGAAATAGAACGTGCCGTCCTGTTCGGCGATGAATTCGACCGTGCCGGCGCCGATATAGCCGATCGCCTTGGCCGCGGCGACCGCGGTCTCGCCCATCGCTCGCCGCCTTTCAAGCGTCATGCCCGGCGCCGGCGCTTCTTCGAGCACTTTCTGGTGGCGCCGCTGGACCGAGCAATCGCGCTCGAACAAGTGCACGGCCGCGCCGTGAGTGTCCGCGAAAATCTGGATTTCGATATGGCGCGGCGAGGTCAGATAGCGTTCGAGCAGCACGCGATCGTCGTCGAACGATGCCTTCGCCTCGCGCCGGGCGGAGGCCAAGGCAGAGGCGAACTCCTCCTCTTGGGTGACGATCTTCATGCCCTTGCCGCCGCCGCCCGCGACGGCTTTGATCAGAACGGGAAAGCCGATCTTCGTCGCTTCTCGCGCGAGCAACCGCGACTCCTGTTCTTCGCCATGGTAGCCGGGGACGAGCGGCACCTGTGCGTCGCCCATGATTATTTTCGCGGCCGATTTGGAGCCCATCGCCGCGATCGCCGCCGGGGGCGGGCCAATGAACTCAATGCCGGCGCGCGCGCACGCGGAGGCGAACGCTTCGTTCTCGGACAGAAATCCGTAACCGGGATGAATCGCCTGCGCCCCGGAGGCTCGCGCGACCGCAATAATCGCCTCGCCGTCCAGATAGCTCTCGCGCGGCGCCGGCGGACCAAGCCGATAAGCCTCGTCGCACGCTTCGACGTGCAAGGCGTTTAGGTCGGCGTCGGAATACACGGCAACCGTGCGCACGCCCATGCGCCGCGCCGTGTGCGCGACGCGACACGCGATCTCGCCCCGGTTGGCAATCAGGATCTTGGTGAACATTGGCGCGGTGTGCCGCTATCGATCAGCGGCTGCCGGCGATCAAATCCCACGCGAGCAAGACCCACATTGCCGCCAGCGTGAAAAACCCCACGGCATACGCATAAAAGCGGTGCCGCACCCGGTTGGTCGTGCAGGCAATGACGCTGTGGACGAGCCGTGAGCCGACGAAAAGCCACGCCAGCGCGATGTAGATGGAAGCGGTGAGCTGGGTCGAATAGATGATGAGGATCGCCGTATAGAACAGCACCGGCAGTTCGAACAAATTGCGGAAGTTGTCCGCAGGACCGGTGTCCTTGAGCGTCGTGCTCATCGCGGCCGCGGTGGCCAATTCCTGGGGTCGAATGCGCCGCTCCCGCATCTCGCGGACCCGCCGGCGCAACATGACGATCGCGATCGCGAACGTCAACGCGGCAAGCGCCAGAACCGGAAACAGGATCGCCTGTTCACTCATATTTAGTGCGATCGGCTGGCG
>JBPCLS010000088.1:0-6171 GCA_051003055.1 Casimicrobiaceae bacterium | reverse complement strand
GACGTAACGTCCCCACGACAGCGCTTCGTACGCGACGCGGATGCGTAATGGCACCGCGAGCATTGCAAGCTTGCGCAGGTCGCGCACGAACGCCTCCGCATCGTCGGCCGCGTGCGCGAACGTCGTCGAACAGACCAGCAGGACATTCGCGCCAAGCGCGTGGCAAAGCTTCAGCATGGCCTTGGCGACGTCGACCTTGTACAGATGCAAATGCCCGGACAAGCCTTCGAAGTCGCGCAGCACCTGAAACCCGGTCACCCGCAGCCCGCTCTGGCGCACCGCTGCGATGGCCGCGGCCTCGCCGCCGGGGTGCCCGACGATGTCGCGCGCCGAGAGCATGATCTGGGTAAACCCGGCGTCGCGCACGGCACGCAACTTACTCTCGAGCGGACCCGCAAGCGTGATCGTGTCCATGCCGAATTGCGAGAGGTTCATTTTGTGCGCGCCGCCGCACGATCAGTGTCGCCATCGAGATGGCTTTTGACCAGCTCAAAGGTGACGCTACCCAGAAAGATCTGCGTCAGTGCGCCCTTATCACTGGGCTGAATCGGATCGCGGTCGATGAAGACCACGCCGCGCTCGCGCAGCACGTTGGTCGCGACCGCTACGTCCGGCGCGCCGATGCCGATGCGCAGCAACCGCTCCTCCCACTCGATGTCGCCCGATCCCGGAGGCGGCTCGAGCAACTGAAGGTAAAACTTTTCGCACGGACTCTCGAGCAAGGTCCCCTTGGGCAGAATGCCGAAATACTGCCCGCCTGGAAGCGCGGCGAAGCCAAACAATTGCGTAGAAATCGACCCAGTCCTGCGTGCGGTCGCCGTGGATCGATTGCACGACGCCGAAGTAATGCATCGCGGCGAGGGCCGGAGGGTGGGGATCGACACCAGGCAGAGCGACGAAGTCCACGTCGTAGATCGAAAAATCGCGATGGCGATCGACGAAGTACAACAGACTATCGCCGACGCCGTAGATGCCGGGAATGTTGAGCTCCATCGACGACGCCCGCGTCGGCATCTCCCACGCGCCCAGCTCCAGCGCGTGGCGCCACGCATAATCGGCGTCACGTACCCGAAGCGCGATCGCCGAAAGCGTCGGGCGATTGCCCGGCGTCGTGAGCCCAGGCAACGCATCGGGATGCGCATTGACGATGAGGTTCATCGGCCCTTGCCGATAGAGCATCACTTCGCGCGAACGGTGGCGCGCCACGGGCATGAAGCCCATCATCTGCAGAACGGCTCCCAGCGCCTGCGGCTGGGACGTCGCATATTCGATGAACTCGATCCCGGCGAGTCCGATCGGATTCTTGGGTTCTGGGTTTTGCTCGCGAACGGCCATCGTCAACTACCGATTACGCCACCGTCATCCTTGCGAATGACCACGGTTGCCGAACGCGGGCGGCCGTCCGCGCGAAAATCCGGCCAGTTGGAATTCTTGCGCGGGTTATTGGGGTCGCTGGTCTCGCCGCCGATCTCGCCCGGATGCTGGATGTTGACGAACGCGGTACGGCCATCAGGCGTGAATGCGAGTGCGGAAATTTCGCATCCGACGGGCCCGACCAGGAAGCGGCGGAACGCGCCGGTGGCCGGATCCACCGCGAGCATCTGGTTGTTGCCGAACAACGAGAATTCCCCCTTGTTGAGGCGTGTGGGCGACACATCGGTTAGCACCCACAACCGGCCGGCGGGGTCGAAGCGCACGCCGTCCGGACACGCGAATGCATCACCGGAAAAACCCCCTTTGAGCTTCGCGTCGGCCGCCGCCGGATCGCCGGCGAGCGCAAAAATGTCCCATCGAAATGTGGTGGCTGCCGGATCGCCGCCGGCTTCGCGCCAGCGAATGATCGATCCGAGCGCATTCTCCGCGCGCGGATTGGCGGCGTCGGTGCCGGGTTTGCCTGGCTTGCCGCGATCGGGGTTGTTGGTGAGCGTTGCGTACACCTCGCGCGTGGTCGGGTGAACGACGATCCATTCGCAGCGATCCATCTTCGTACCGCCAACCGTGTCGGCGGCGAGACGTGCCTTCACCAAAATCTCTGCCGGATCGCGGAACCCGTTCGCGGCGGTGAGCCCGTTTTGACCGGAGACGAGCGCAATCCAGTCGCCGGACCCGTCGGCGCTGAAGCGCGCGACGTACAAGGTTCCGTGGTCGAGCAGGTCGCGGTTCGCCGCGCGGTCGGTGGCGTGGACGCGATCGCGTGCGACGAACTTGTAGATGGACTCGAACACCTGGTCGTCGCCCGTGTAGAACGCGAGCCGGCCGTCGGGCGCTAGCGATGGCGTGGCGCTTTCGTGCTTGATCCGGCCCAACGCCGTGCGCTTCACCGGCTTCACTTGCGGGTCGTAGGGATCGATCTCGACGACCCAGCCGAAGCGATTCGGCTCGTTTGGATGCTTGGCGGTATCAAAGCGCTCGTCGAATTTTTCCCAGCCGTAACGCGTGGTCGAACGAATGCCATAGCGCAACTGCACATCGTCGCGTTTCGCCGTACTGACGAAGCGGTCGTTGAAATTTTCCTCGCAGGTCAGGTACGTGCCCCAGGGCGTCCAGCCGTGTGCACAACCGGCGCATGTGCCAAGCACGTCCCGGCCGGTCGGATCCGACGCCGTTTTCAAGAGATCCGATCCCGCGGCAGGACCGCCGATGGCGCAGGGGGTCGCCGCTGTGATACGCCTGGCGTAGGGCGATTGACGCACGATGCGCCACGCGTTGTCTGCTAGCGCGACCTCGACGACCGAAACGCCCGACGCGTTCTGCGCTTTGCCTACCTTCTCGGCCGACCAGTTGGCGTTTCCGTCCGGGAACAGGAGCCCGTCGTCATGATATTCGTGGTTCATCGCGAGCAGCCCGCGCGCAGAAGTCGCCGAGCCGTACGGCAGCGGATAGAACTGCATGCCGTCGTGATGCATGCCTGCCTGCAGCGCCTGTTCGGCCGCGCTGTTGCTTGCATCGGGTTTGAACACGGGCGAGCCCGCGACATGTCCGATCGGGTCGCCCCAGGCGAGCAGCACGTCGGCGCGATAGCCGGCCGGGACCGACAGCGTGTCGGCGGCTGATGTTGGAATGGCTGTGAACCCGAGCGGCGCTATGCTGGACGTGGTCGCGCGTGGCGTGGCGCAGCCGGGCAGTCCGAACATTGCAGTGATGGCGGCGGCCAACGTGCCTTGCAACACCTGCCGGCGGGTCAATGGCACTTCGCCCACGCGAGTTGGCACCACCACGCGCGATGGGAGTTCGTTAAGGGCCATGAAGTCCTCCTTCGTTTTCGACGACGCGAACCCCACGTGTTGCGAGCCGCGGTATCCTTGACTTTTTGAACGCGCTATTTCCAGTAATTCAGGTATCCCCAGAGCAGGATCAACGCTCCGATGATCGACATGATGATGCCCGCCGACTTGAATCGTCCATCGGGCGAGCGCCAGAGGAGGCTGCCGATAATGCCCCCGACGAGCGAGCCTCCGATACCGAGCAACGTGGTCATCCAGAAACCAAGGTCGATTGCGCCCGGGTAAAAAAAACGCGCCAAGACGCCGACGATGAAGCCGATGATAATCATCCAGATAATGCTCATAATGCCCATCACATACTCCCAAAATGTTGGTCGAAAACGCCTACTTCCCGCCACGGCGATGGCGGCGTTTGCCGGCGAGCGGCGATGCTAGCACGCGTCCCGTGTAAGGGAAGCGACCCCTTTCCCGACTAAATTGCATGCCCGATCGGTTTCCAATCCATTGCGCCCATCGCGGGCTTGCCGTTTTGGCGCTCGGACTTATTGTGACCGCTACGGCGACCGCAGCCGCCGCGCAGTCCGCCTGCACTGCGACCAGCGGACCGCAAACGACGCCTCTCGTCGAACTGTTCACGTCGGAGGGTTGCAGCAGTTGCCCGCCCGCCGACCGCTGGCTCACCGCGCAGTTTCCAGCCGAGCGCTTGGGCGCAGGTGTCACCGCGCTCGCCTTTCACGTCGACTACTGGGATCGCCTGGGGTGGAAGGACCGTTTCGCTTCCGCGCAGTTCACGCAACGTCAGTACGACGCAATGCGAGCGAACCGCGCGACCTTTGTGTACACGCCGCAGGTCTTGATCCAGGGACGCGACGCGCAGGAGTGGAAACGCGGCGCGGTCGCTTCGCTGGCCGCAACGGCCAAGCGCCCGGGCCGCGCTTCGGTGACGCTCGATGCCATGCACGAAGGCGGCGCTTACAAGGTGCGCGCGACCGCAAGCGTTGCCGATGTGGCGTTGCGGACAAACGCCGTACTGTGGCTCGCGTACGCCGATAGCGGACTCGTCTCCGACGTCAAAGCCGGCGAAAACCGCGGCGTGCGTCTCATACATGACCATGTCGTGCGTTCGCTGCACGGTCCGTTCGCGGTGAACGCGAAGGGCGAAGCCGCCACTTCGCTGGCGATCTCGACGCCCGCCGAACGTGGCCGGACACCGGTGCTCGTCGCGTTCGTGCAGGACGCGAAGAATGGCGACGTGTTGCAGACGTTGACGCTTCCCGCTTGCGGAGGAACTTGAGGCCGCTGACTCTTTCCACGGCGCGTGCGCCACGCTACGAGCAATCGCGGTGGCGCAGCCTGCACGTCGCGAGCACTTCGTCGGGATCGCGCTTCCACCAGTTGTTGGCGGAGAAGATCTCGACTTCGTGCATGCCGCGATAGCCGCCGCCATCCATCCATGAGCGCAGCAAGGGCAAATCGATGACGCCATCGCCCATCATGCCGCGATCGGTCAGGAGATCCGTCGTCGGCACCAGCCAGTCGCAGATGTGATACGCAAGGAGGCGTGACACGCCTTTGCCTGATGCGCCGCCGGCCGCCCGTTCGATCTCGCGTTGCAGATGCGGGTCCCACCAGACGTGGTAGGCGTCCACGGCGATCCCGAGGCCGGTGCCCAATTCGTCGCATAGATCATTCGCGTGTTCCATCGTGTTCACGCAGGCGCGATCGGCCGCGTACATCGGATGCAACGGCTCGATCGCGAGCGGCATTCCGGCCGGCCGCGCGTATTCGAGCAATTCGCCGATCCCGTCGCGCACCATTTCGCGCGCGCCGAGGAGATCCTTCGAATCGATGCGGCCCTCGCGATTCTTGGGTAGCCCGCCGACGACGAGCACCAGGCATTGCGCGCTGAGAGCGAGCGCTTCATCCACCGCGCGCTTGTTGTCGTCGCGTGCCGCGCGCCGGCCCGCGCCGTCGGTCGCCGGAAACATGCCGCCGCGGCAATAGCCGGTCACCGTAAGCTCCGAATCGCGAATGCGCGCGGCGACTTCCTTGAGTCCGGCTGTGGCGACCTGGTCGCGCCAGGGTGCGATACCGCGAATGCCGTGACGCGCGCAGCCGGCAATGATGTCGGGTAGCTGCCACTGCTGGCGAACCGTCGCGGTGTTGAGCGAAAGAAGCCTTTCGTCCGGCGCGCCCATCAGTCGGCGATTCCGTACACGTTGAGCAACGAGCGCATCCGCGCGGTGGCGGCGTGCGGATCGCGCCGCAGTCCCGCGGCGTCCGCCAATCGAAATAGTTCGGCCAGATGCACGAGGCTGCGCGCACTTTGCTGTCCGCCGACCAGCGAGAAATGCGCTTGGTGCCCGTTGAGCCACGCCATGAAGACCACGCCCGTCTTGTAGAAACGCGTCGGCGCCGCGAAGATATGGCGCGACAGCGGCACGGTCGGGGCTAGAATCGCGTCGAAGCGAGCGCGGTCGCCGGCAGCAAGCGCCGTCAGCGCCGCCGCTGCTGCCGGCGCGATCGCATCGAAGATACCGAGCAGGGCATCGGAGTAGCCGCTCACGTCGCCGCCGATCAATTCCGCGAAATTGAAGTCGTCGCCGGTGTACATGCGCACGCCGGGCGGCAGGCGATGGCGCAGCGCAATTTCCTTACCCTTGTCGAGCAGCGAAACCTTGATTCCGTCGATCTTTGCCCGGTTCGCGGCAACGACGCCGATGCAAACATCCATCGCCTGCGCGTGATCGGGATCGTAAGCGCGACCTTGCGCACCGACCCAGTAACCGGCAAGCGCAGGGTCGAACATCTCACCCAACCGTTGCACGATCACCGGCTCGCGTATCTGCGCCAGCACGCGACCGTACACGTAGGCGTAGTCGTCGGGCGATTGCGCGCACGCCGCCAGCGCGCGGCTGGCCATCAGGATGATGCGGCCGCCCACCGC
>JBPCLS010000087.1:0-4075 GCA_051003055.1 Casimicrobiaceae bacterium | reverse complement strand
ACCAGAAGCTGCGCGCTGCGCAACTCGACGACGACGCAGTCTCGATTGCCGCCAGCTACAACTTCGGCGTGGTCGAGATCGGCGGCGTGTACGAGCGCCTCGACTACGACACCGCGACGGGTAACTTGAAGCGGGACTACTGGGGCATCAGAGCCACGGCGCCGATCGGCCCGGGAACGTTGTACGCGTTCTACGGACATGCCGGCGACGGCAAGGGTGGCGCGGCGAATGGCACTACGATAGGCAACCTGGTAAAGGGTGGCGACACGGGGGCGGATCAGTGGAGTGTCAGCTACACCTATCCGCTCTCGAAGCGGACGATCACCTACGTCGGCTATCACCGGACCGAAAACGACTCCAGGGTGAACTACCCGTTAAGCGGCGGCCCCGCGGTCGTCAACGGCGGCAATCCGAGCGGCTTCATAGTGGGGCTGGTGCACAACTTCTAAACGGGGAGCCGGATTTTCCGGGTTCTTTCGGAAGCAACGTGATGCGGGCGCCTTTGGGCGCCCGTTTTTTTACTGATCTCGCTGACGGCGCTTTAGCACCGGATAACATGGCGGCTATGTTCGACCGCTTGATCATTGGGTTCGACCGGGCATTGCGCACCTTGGCGGGTGCAGCGTCCGCGTCCCGCGCGAACCCCGGAGCGGCGCTGCCGGAACCTGACCTCACGCCGCCCGAGCGCCAGCATGCTGCCGGACTCATGCGCGTCAATCACACCGGGGAAGTCTGCGCGCAAGCGTTATATACGGCGCAGGCGCTCGTCGCTCGCGAATCTGCAGTTGCCGCGCACTTTGCTGCGGCCGCCCGCGAGGAAGAAGACCACCTCGCGTGGACGCAGGCGCGGCTCTCCGAACTCGCTGGCCGCCCGTCGCTCTTCAATCCATTGTGGTACGCCGGGTCGTTTGCCATCGGCGTGGCAGCCGGTCTCGCCGGAGATCGCATCAACCTGGGGTTCGTCGTTGAAACGGAGCTGCAGGTGGAGGAGCACTTGACCGGCCACATGGAAGACCTGCCGCCTGCTGACGCGAAGAGCCGCGCAATCGTCGAGCAAATGCGCGACGATGAGGCGCGGCACGGCGCAATGGCGCAAGCGTCGGGCGCCACCGACCTTCCTTGGCCAGTGCGATGGGTGATGCGCGCCGCCGCCGGCGTGATGAAAACAATCGCCTATCGTATTTGACGCTTCAAGCCGGCGGATACCGCGGTCGAAAGCAATCGCCTATCGCATTTGACACTTCAGGCCGGCGGATGGTGCGGTCGAAAGCAATCGCCTATCGCATTTGACGCTTCAGGCCGGCTGATGCCGCGGTCGCTTTAGTGGCCAGGGAGGGAGTTGGCCACTGACGCGGACACTAAAGCGTTTACCCCGCGCGAGTCACTCGCCACTGCCGCAGCGCCTTCAAGCGCGCCATACGGATCGCCTTCGCGATCGCATCGGAAGACGCGGCCTGCACTGCCGACCGCTTCGCCGCAACCGCACGCGCGATCTTGGCCGCGTCGACGCGCTTCACGATCGCCAACGCATCGCGCACGATTCGCTCCGGCGCGTAATCGTCGCCTCGGCCGGGGCGCGACTGTGCATCGGCCTGGCATGCGGCGAGCAGACCATCGAGCCGTTCGGGCCGGCGCAAGGCATCCGCCGCCAGCAGGAGATCGAGCAGCGTCGCCGGGCGAAGCTCAGCGGCACGGTGGACCACTCCGTGCCATTTCGCCGCGAGCCGGGCTGCGTCGAAGCATTCGGCGGGAACCTTCAGGCGCGCGGACATGCGTTCGGCGAGCCGCGCGCTGCGCGCTTCGTGGCCGTGGTGCTTCGGCCACGCCTCCTTCGGGCTTTCTCCCTTGCCAAGATCGTGCGCGAGGATCGCGTACCGGACGGGCAGCGCGAATCCGTGGCGCGCCGCGTAGTCGAGCGCCCGCGCGACGTGCACGCCGGTGTCAACCTCCGGGTGGTGCGCCACGGGCTGCGGCACGCCGTACAGCGCATCCACTTCGGGCAGCACCTGCGCCAACGCGCCGCACGCGCGCAGCACGGCGAGCAACCGCGATGGATGCGGCTGCATCAGGCCCGTCGCCAGTTCCTGCCAGACGCGCTCGGGCGAAAGTTCGGCGAGCTCACCCGATGCCGCAAGTGCGCGCATCAGCGCCTCGGTCTCCGGCGCGACGCCAAAGTCGAAGCGCGCGGCGAAACGTGCAACGCGCAAGACCCGCAGCGGATCCTCGGCGAACGCCGGCGACACATGCCGCAGTACACCGGCGCGCAGGTCTTCGGCGCCGCCGAACGGGTCGATCAGCGTGCCGTCCTCGGCCCGCGCCATCGCGTTGATTGTGAGATCGCGGCGCGCGAGATCTTCGTCCAACGTCACGTCCGGCGAGGCAAAGAACTCGAAGCCGCGATAGCCGCGCCCGTGCTTGCGCTCGGTGCGCGCGAGTGCGAATTCCTCGCGGGTCTCCGGGTGCAGGAACACCGGAAAGTCACGGCCGACCGGCTTGTAGCCCGACGCGACCAGTGTCTCGGGCGTCGCGCCGACGATGACCCAGTCGCGATCGGCGATCGGCCGGCCCAACAGCTCGTCGCGAACAGAGCCGCCGACGCGATAGATCTTCACGGGTTGGGGAGTGCGGAAACGGCGAGCCACGAGCCTATCAGCGCGTTACAAAACGAAGCGAGGAGCTAAGATGCTACGCCGCGAGTGGCGAATGGACGCTAACATTCGACTCGGAAATCG
The DNA here is from genome assembly GCA_051003055.1 of Casimicrobiaceae bacterium. GTDB lineage: Bacteria > Pseudomonadota > Gammaproteobacteria > Burkholderiales > Casimicrobiaceae > VBCG01. The sequence goes on along the minus strand of JBPCLS010000087.1, from coordinate 1,343 downwards.
GCAGGAACCCCCGACCGCCCTACGCTGGAGTCAAGCGATAGACGCATTTGACGCCGTCCCAGTGCGCATAGAGCTCGCTTAAGTCGATCTCGTGAACAAGTTGCAGATCGTCGCCGAATTGCGGTGACTTGCCGAATCGCAAATACTCGCCTTCGGACGCCGGTGCGAATGCCATGCCGAACCGCCGCAGGTAGTCGCCGAAGGGGACCAAGCGGCCGTCCTGCCAGATCTCCACTAACCGCTGATATTCGTGCGGGAGTCCTGGACGCAGTTCGTCCGCGTCGATTTTCGCGAGCCCGTCGTCGCGCAGGACACGACTCACTTCGCGTAACACGGCCACCTTGTTGGCGAAATAGAGCCAGGCAACCTGGCTGTAGACGATGTCGAAGCTGCTGTCGGCAAAGGGTAACCCGAGGGCAACGTCGACATAGGTGATGACCGGCATCTTTGCAGTCAGCCCCGCATCGGCCGCGATTAATCCGTGCTCGATGCCGTTGCGCAACAAGGTGTCGGCATCGCCATCGCCGCGTTCGCGATTGACGCCGCTGAGCTCCACCCGCCGACCGTACCGCCGCTGCAGCTCGAGCAAGACGGTGCCATACCCGCACCCGAGCTCGAGCACGCGGACGACATCGTTGCGTTCAAGCCGCTCGTCGATCTCGGCGAACACGCCCCCGACGATCTCGACGAGCTGGTCGTGGCCCCGCGCGCGGAACGGCAACTTGGCTCGATAGTGCTGGTCCCGGATCATCGTCCGACCAGCTTGGTCGTTTTCATTGCCGTGACGCTACGCGTTCGCGATGCCACCGGTCAGAGCACCGGTGTCAGGGCTTTGCAGCCCGGGAGCCGGTATGCCGCAAGGTCGCGCAGGTCGATCGTCAGGATGTCGCAAATCCCGGTCTGCTCCGCAACCCAAAGCAGCGAAGCGTCGGCCAAATCCATCGGCAAGTTGCGGTACTTCCCCTTCCAGTCCGCAATGACCAAGAGAGCGGACTCGGGAAGCTCGACGACATTCAGCCCGCCCGCGGCGGCCCACCGCAGAAAGCGGACCTGCGCGCGCTCCGGCATGAACTGGCAGGCCTCGGCGAGTACCGGCCAAGTGGAAAGGAGTTGCCCGCGGTAGTCGTCGAGAAAGCGTTTGACCTTGCTATGGTGCCGGTCGGAGCGGTCCACCAGCGCGATGAGCGGGCCTGCATCAACGAGGGTGCTTTGCACGCAGCTTGTCGGCGAGATGGTGCTTGCGGTTCTCCGCGAGATCGCTCATGCCGCTCGCGAACGCTCCTACGAGGCGCATTGCGCGCGCGATCTCCATAGGTGAGCGAACGGTGCCAGCGGTGGCGGCG
>JBPCLS010000086.1:0-8322 GCA_051003055.1 Casimicrobiaceae bacterium | reverse complement strand
CAGCACATCATTTGCCTTGAGCTGCGTGTCCGGGTCGCCTAAGCGAACCTTGATTCCCGTCGTGTCGAGCGAGGCGCCCCGGTAGTCGATGTTCGCGCTTTTCAACGCGTCTTCCACGGTGCCCAGCAACGCGTTGTCGATTTTTGCTTTGGTCGATGAGACCTGTACGGCGGGCACTTCCGGGAAAAAATTGGGCAGCGTATACACCCAGCCGACGAGCAGCGCGACGGCAATCACGATGTACTTCCAGAGGGAATAGCGGTTCATGGCAAGCGGCCTGCACTAGGATATTTCATGCAATGGCGCTTAAGCCTCGTTGCCTGCGCCAAGCAATTTCTAAAGCGCCTTGATCGTGCCTTTTGGCAGCAATTGCGCAATCGAATGCCGCTGGACGTTGACCTCGACGTTTGGCGCGATCTCGACCGACGCATACTGGTCTGTCAGTTTGGCGATCTTGCCGACCACGCCGCCGGAGGTGACCACCTCATCGCCCTTTTGCAAGGCACCCAGCATCGTACGCTGTTCTTTGGCGCGCTTTTGCTGCGGACGGATCAGCAGAAAGTAGAAAATGACAAAAATGCCGATCATCGGCAGAAATGTCATCAACTCGCCACTGGGCGAGGCGCCGGCGGCTTGGGCATAAGCAGAACTGATCAGCACGGAAATTTCCCCCAGGCGTCGCCCTGTCTGCGACGACTTCCAGCGAGGTGCAACGTGCAATGTGCACAGCGTGCGACAGGGCTAGTTAACCCATTACTTTACCATGCTCCCGCTCGTCCCGGAACCGAGCGACACACTCTGCAAGTCGATCGGCGGCGATGGCGTCGCGCAACTCCGCCCTCAGGTGATGGTAGTAATGCAAGTTATGAATGGTCGCCAGCCGTGCACCGAGGATTTCATTGATGCGCTGTAGATGGTGCAGGTAGGCGCGCGTAAAATTTTGGCATGCATAACATGCGCAGGTGGCGTCGAGCGGCCGCGTGTCGGACTTGAACCTGGCATTGCGGATTCTGATGTCGCCAAAGCGGGTGAAGAGCCATCCGTTGCGTGCGTTGCGCGTCGGCAGCACGCAGTCGAACATGTCGACGCCTGCGCATACTCCCGCCACCAGGTCTTCGGGAGTGCCCACCCCCATCAGATACCGTGGATGGTCGACCGGCAAGCGGAGGGCGACGTGCGCCAGCACGCGCAGCATTTCTTCTTTGGATTCGCCGACAGAGAGTCCGCCAATCGCGTACCCGTCGAACCCGGTCTCGATCAGACGGCCCAGCGAGTGCTCGCGCAAATCGTCGTACATCCCGCCCTGGACGATCCCAAACAGCGCATTGCCACTGGGATGCGCGTTGAATTCGGCTCGCGAACGCGCGGCCCAGCGCAGCGATAACTCCATCGAATCGGCGGCCTCCTGGTGCGTGGCCGGATACGGCGTGCATTCGTCGAACACCATGGCGATGTCCGCGTTCAGCGTGCGTTGAATCTGCATCGACAGTTCCGGCGTCAGAAAGAGTCTGTCGCCGTTGATTGGCGAGGCGAACGCCACGCCGTCCTCCCCCACTTTGCGCAGCGCACCCAGGCTCCACACTTGAAATCCGCCGGAGTCGGTGAGGATCGGACGAGTCCAACCCATGAAACCATGCAAGCCTGCGTGCGCTTGCACAACATCGACACCCGGGCGCAGCCACAGATGGAACGTGTTGCCAAGCACGATCTGCGCGCCGTTCTCCACGAGTTCGTCGGGCGCCATTGCCTTGACCGTACCGTAGGTGCCGACCGGCATGAACGCCGGCGTATCAACGTTGCCATGAGCGAGTTCCAGACGGCCGCGGCGGGCGGCACCCGACGTGGCGAGGACGGCAAAGCGCATGAAGGTGCAGGCGCGCAGCCGCGCGAGTAGGGCAGGCAGTCTGCTAACGGCGGCGGCGCACGACCGTGGCGCCGGCGATAAGCAGGATAGTCAGCGCGAGCCCCCAGGCATTCAACGTCGGAATGGCTGCGGGATTGAGCCCGACGCCGGGGCTACCTACGGACACGATGCAACCCGCTGCACCAAAATCGAAGGCATTTCCCCAAAGCCGGTGGAAGTCGCCGCCAAACTCCGTTCCGGCAACGCCGATAGTCGGGTAACTGGGCGCGATGGCAACGTGAATGACGCACGCAGACCCCGTGACCCGATACGCGATGGCAGGGTCCGATAGACCCCGTGCATTCGGTTGGGTCCATGTTCCGACGACGATCGTGCCCAGCTTCGCCTGATTGCCGCCGGCAAAGCGGCCGCTGGAGAGCGACGTAATTCCGGCGGTCAGCGGATGGGCGACCAGAGAAGCGAAATTGAGCGTGCGGGGGACGTAAGGCGTGCCCTCGCCGTCGGTCGTGTTGGGGTCGATCGTTTCGAGAAGTCCCCAGCTATGCGGCGAGTTGACGGGCGGGCCGTCGCTGCGGTCCTGCTCGTAGAAAGTTCCGAGCACCACGGCACGGCCGGTATTCGCGAAGGCGGCGACGACGTTGCCGACGGCGGTCGCACCCGGATACGTGCCGTCCTCGAAGACGAGCAGTACGTCAAACGCGCTGGTCAGCGATGCAAGCGACGGCACTCCCGCCAATGTGTCCACCGCGGTGAACGTATGCCCCGGAATCTGAGCGCCGAAATCGGTCGCCGTCTCGCTTGCGTGCAGGTTGGACAGGATGCCGACCCGCGCCGCGTGTGCGTCGGCAACCAGCATGGCGGCCGCGAATATTGCACCTGCCGCGGCGAAACGGAGCGGAAATAGCTTCATGGAATGGCGGAAAAACGCATCTATGGCAAAAGCGGAGCGCGTTCCGCTAGGAATTCAGTCGAGATTGAGAGTAGCGATTTCCTCACATCTTGACTAGTCGCTGGCGGCGAGAAAGCGCTGTTGACGAGAGTTGATGTTGCGCTTCTAGGCGAAAACGCCCAAATGTCGCCGTTACCCGACGATTATTCTGTCTCGTTTCGGCGTCAGGTCTTTAAGCTGGCACGCGTGCGCGCTCCAACAACATTGCGTCGCCGTAACTATAAAAGCGGTACTTCGCCGTGATCGCGTGCGCATAGGCGGCACGCACGGTGTTGTGTCCGCCGAACGCGGCTGCGAGCATCAACAGAGTGGATTTCGGCAAATGAAAATTGGTGAGCAGGCGGTCGACGGCACGAAACCGGAAGCCGGGCGTGACGAATAGCGTGGTCTCGCCTTCGCCGGTGTGGATGGCGCCGGCGGCATCCGCCGCCGATTCAAGGGCGCGCAACGCCGTGGTGCCGACCGCGAGTACACGGCCCCCGCGCGCGCGGGTCGCGGCAATTGCTGTTGCCGTCTCCGCCGGAATGCGATAACGCTCGCTATGCATACGGTGCTGCGTCAAGTCTTCGGTCGCAACCGGCAGGAAGGTACCGGCACCGATATGTAACGTGATGAATGCACGCGCGACGCCTTGTGCGTGCAATGCCGCCAACAGTGGCACGTCAAAATGCAGACCCGCCGTGGGCGCCGCGACCGCGCCCGGTTCTCGGGCGTAGACGGTCTGATAGCGCGTTGCATCGGTGTCGCCGGGGTCGCGATCGATGTAGGGGGGCAGCGGGACTTCGCCGTGGCGGTCCAGCCAATCCGTGAGCACCGCTGTAGCGAAGAAACGCAGCAAATAAAATCGGCCCTCGCGCGTCACGACTCGCGCATGCGCGCCCCCCGGCAATACCAGCGTCGCGCCGGGTTGCGGGGGGTGACTCGCACTGAGCTGTACCCATGCTTCATCCGACGCAACGATGCGTTCGACCAACAACTCGACTTTGCCGCCCGTGGTTTTTTGCGCGCGCACGCGGGCGTTGATCACCCTCGTATCGTTGCAGACGATGAGATCGCCCGCACGCACGAGTCCTGGGACGTCGGCGAACGCGAGGTCGGCGAGGCGCTCGCCATCGACGTGCAAGAGGCGGCTGCCGGTCCGCTCCCGTGTGGGCGCCTGCGCAATCAGCTCGCGCGGCAGATCGAAATCGAAATCCGAAAGCGTGTAGCGCACCGAAGCGGCGAGGCGCGGAGGAGAAGCGTCTGCCATGAACGATACGTAGCACCGCCAGGAACGGGCGACGGCAGATTGGGTTCCTTAGGAATGGTGCCGGGAGGGGAAGTCGAATCCCCACGGTATCACTACCGGCGGATTTTGAGTCCGCTGCGTCTACCAGTTCCGCCATCCCGGCTTCTTTTAGGACAGGCCCGCGCGTTTGACGCGCGTTCCCGCAGACGGTATAGGTTGCATTGTCGCCGAAAACGCGCGCACGCGCACGATGCGCGCCGGTTATAAGAGCGGCGCGGCGGCGAATCGGTTATAAGAACGGGTCAGCAAGACTGGGTCGGCAAGACTGCATCAGCCAGACCGGCGCCGATACGTGACAAACGCGTATTCGAACGCATCGGGCGGCGGGGCGCGCCGTGCTTCGCGCGCGATCTCCTGCCAGTCGCCGCGATCAAATGCCGGAAAAAAAGTGTCGCCGGTGACCGGGCGGTTGATCTCCGTCAGATGCATGAGCGTTGCGCACGGCAGCGCAATCGCAAAAAGCTCGGCGCCGCCGATGCAAAACGCCGGTGGCGGCAGTTCCACGCGCCGCAATGCATCGTCGAGTGTCGCAGCGACGTTGGCGCCGTCGGCGAAATAACCGTGCTGCCGCGTCACCACGATGTTCTGGCGGCGCGGCAACGCGCGGCCTAGCGATTCCCACGTCTTGCGGCCCATGATCGTGGCGTGACCGGTCGTCAACAAGCGAAAGCGTTTGAGATCATCCGCGAGGTGCCAGGGCAGCGCATTGGCTTTGCCGATCACGCCGTTGCTCGCCACCGCCGCTATCAGCGCTAGCTCGCGTTTGAGTGCAGCCAAGATATGCGCGAACGCTTCGGGGTCATCGGCGTGCGCCAAAGTGATCGGCGCTTGAAGAGCACGACATCGGTCACGCGCGCCGCGGTTGCGCTGTTGGCGCACATCAATGCGCGGGTGTATCGTGCAGCGGCGTCGCGCGAACTTCGCGCGATGTCATAATCCGGCCGATTATAACGGTGGCCGAATCAAGTGTACTACCCGCGATCGTTCCTCAAGTTCATCCTCCTCTCCTTTTTGCTGGTGAGTCTGCCGTTGCTCTATGCGCTCGGCGAACTCATTTTTTCGCTGGATCGTTTGTCCAAGCAGAGTCGCGAAGAGGTGCTGCAGGCGGCGTCAGCCGGACGTTCGAGCCGTCTTTTGTCCGAGCAGACGACGAGTCTCGAGCGGCTCGCGCGCCAGCACCTCATTCTCGACGACCCCGCGCTGCTCGACGATTACGCGCGCATGCGCCAGGAGTTCCGGCAGACGACCCGGCAGCTCGCGCTGCTGCCGCTTGAACCGGCGCAACTCGCAGCGTTAGACCAGCTTGGCGACAGCGAAAGCCGACTGCACAGACTTCTGGCAACCCGCCAACAAACGCTCGGCACGGTGGCGGAGTTGACCGATGGTTACGCGCAACTCGCGGAAACCGCGCAGGGAATGTTGAGCGCGACCAATCAGATGACGCAGCGGGCGATCGAGCGGCTGCAGGACACCGCGGCGCAGGGACGCCAGAAGTGGATTTACCTGGCGCTGGCCACCGTGGGCATCGCGCTCGCGCTGGCCATCGTATTCGCCGTGTTGATCGCCCGGCCGATCCGGCAACTCGATTCCGCGATTCGGCGGATGGGTACCGCCGATTTCACGCACGCAATCGAGGTGAACGGGCCGCAGGATCTCCGTTACGTGGGACAGCGCCTCGAATGGCTGCGCATGCGCTTACGCGACCTGGAAGAGCAGCAAAACCGATTCCTGCGCCATGTATCGCACGAATTGAAGACGCCGCTGACGGCGGTGCGCGAGGGGGCCGAGCTGCTGCGCGACAACGTCGGTGGGCGGCTCGAACCGGAGCAGCAGGAGATCGTGCGCATCGTCCGCGAGAACACGCTGTCGCTGCAAAAGTTGATCGAGAACTTGCTCACGTATCAGCAGTCGCGCGCGATGGAGCCGGCGACACTCGGCCCGGTGCAGCTCGCTGACGTCGTGAGGAGAGTCGTCCGTGAGCAGAAGCTTGCGGCGATTGCGCGAATGATCTCGGTCGAGCCGACCGTGCAACCCGCGACGGTCGTGGGCGATGCCGAAAAGTTGCGCACGGTCATCGACAATCTGGTGTCGAACGCAATCAAGTATTCGCCGCGTTCGGGGTCGATCGAGCTCACGCTTACCGCTGCGGATGGCGGCGCCGTGTTGGACGTCGCCGATCATGGACCGGGAATTGTGCCGTCCGAGCGCGAGCGGATATTCGATTCGTTTTATACCGGCGCCGCCCCGGCGGAAGGCAAGGTGAAAGGGTCCGGGCTTGGCCTGGCCATCACGCGGGAGTACACGCTCGCGCATGGCGGTCGCGTCGAGGCGCTCGATCGTAGCGACGGCACGCGCGGCGCGCGCTTCAGGTTGTGGCTGCCGCTGGCGCCCGCACCCGCGACTGCGCGCACGCTCGCGGCGACAGGTTCGCCGCTGACCATCGGCGGTCACAAATGAGTGCCTGGTTCGGCCGCGCATGGATCGCGTACGCTTTGATCCTGCTTGCCGGGTGTGCGACGCCGCCACCCATCGTCGCCGCCGACGAGGACGAGCTGGAAAGGGTGACGGTTCCTTCGCTCCTGGTCGAATACCCGCCAATCGAGCCGGTGGAGCCGCCGATTACTTCGCTCCCGCCGTCCCCGGCACCGGCTCGCGCGCCTGTGCCAGCCCCAGCCGCAACCACGCCAGGTCCGGTAGCCATGATTCCCCCTTCGCTCGTTACCGTGCCACCGGCGGCGATCGACCCTCCCGGCGAAGACGTGCAACTCATTCTGCTGCTCTCCGATCTGCAGCGTTTCGGCAGCATGGGTGCGGAAGAAGTCAGGCGCGAACTCGGAACAACGACGCAAGCGCTCGCGCGGCAGCGGACCGACGTCAGCCGGGTGCGCCTGGCCGTGCTGTACACGCTGATTCGGTCGAACCCGCAAGACGACCAACGCGCGTTGCAGTTGCTCGAAAACGTGGCCAAAAGCAACCCCGGGACGCCGTCAATCAAGCAGCTCGCTGTGATCTTGCAGGCGCAGATTTCCGAGCGCTTGCGTGCGGTCAGGGACGAGCAGCAAAAAGCCGACGCGGCGTTGCAAAAATTGGAGGCACTGCGCCAAATGGAACGCAGCCTCATTCGCGATCGGGGGCGCAGCGGCGACGGACGCGGCAGCAGTGGAGGTGGAGGTGGAGGCGGTGGCGGCGGTGGCGGCGGCGGCTCAGCCGGTGGTGGTGGCGGCGGTGGTGGCGGCGGTGGAGGCGGGCGGTGAGCGGGCGGTGAGGCGAACATGACTGAGGCGATTCCATGAGCGGCGACATCCTTTTGGTCGACGACGACCCCGATCTGCTTAAGCTCATCAGCCTGCGCCTGGCATCGGCGGGTTACCGCGTACGCACGGCCGAGAGCGGCGAGACGGCGTTGGCAGCGATGGCGATCGCGCGTCCGGCAGCGGTCGTGACCGATCTGCGCATGCCCGGTATCGATGGCTTGCAGTTGTTCGACGCCATCCATCGGCAACATCCGGGTCTGCCGGTGCTGATTCTCACGGCGCACGGTACGATTCCCGACGCGGTCGCCGCGACGCAGCGCGGCGTGTTTGGATTTCTCACCAAGCCCTTCGACAGTCAGGAGTTGCTCGCCAAAGTCGCTTCGGCGCTTAAGCTCTCCGGCGACGACGTGGGTTCGGGAGACCTCGCCAACCGGGAGTGGCGCTCCGGCATCATCACGCGCAGCCCGCGAATGGACGACCTTTTGCGCCAAGCCAAACTGGTGGCGGACTCCGACGCCAGCGTCCTCGTCTACGGCGAGTCCGGCACCGGCAAGGAACTCCTTGCGCGCGCGATCCATCGGGCGAGCCGCCGGCGCGAATCTCCGTTCGTCGCCGTCAATTGCGGCGCAATCCCGGGCGAGCTTCTCGAGTCCGAGCTGTTCGGTCACGCGCGCGGCGCGTTCACCGGCGCGGTGCAGGCGCACAAAGGTCTTTTTCAGGCAGCCAACGGCGGCACCCTGCTGCTGGACGAAATCGGCGATATGCCGCTCCCGTTGCAAGTGAAGCTGCTTCGCGTGTTGCAGGAAAGCGAGGTCCGTCCAGTTGGCTCGACCCAGTCGATCCCGGTTGACGTACGGGTCATTTCGGCGACGCATCGCGACCTCGATGCGCAGAAGGCGTCGGGCCAGTTCCGCGAAGACCTCTACTACCGGCTGAACGTCGTGTCGCTCCGGCTGCCGCCGCTCGC